>CAZUTN010000099.1:2638-4511 GCA_964623365.1 uncultured Candidatus Bathyarchaeia archaeon | reverse complement strand
AGGGTCAAGTGGATGCTGAAGAAAGGCGAGGTTGCTTTCGGAACGTGGGTTACGATAGGCAATCCGGATGTTGCTGAAATACTGGCGAACTTGGGATTCGACTGGCTCGTATTCGATACGGAGCACGGCCCACTCTCAATTGAGACTGTTGAGCACATGATCCAGGCGACAGCAGGCACCAACGTGGTGCCTATCGTTCGCGTCGGCGGAAATGACATGATCCTGATCAAACGTGCACTCGACATAGGAGCGTATGGCGTGGTCGTTCCGCTCGTCAACAACAGAGAAGATGCAAAGAACGCCGTCGCCTACACGCGATCCCCGCCGAGAGGCGTGAGAGGCGCAGGGCCCAGAAGGTGTTCAATGTACGGCATGCGAGCGAAGGAGTACTTTGACTGGGCTGACAAGGAAATCCTCACCATAGTCCAAGTAGAAACAGCCCAGGCTGTGGAGAACGTAGAAGAGATCATCACCGTTGATGGAGTCGACGCATTCTTCATAGGCCCAACAGATCTCACCACGTCTCTGGGCGTTAGAGGCCAACAGGATCACCCCAAGTTCATAGAAGCCCTTGACAGGGTCCTAGAGACAGGCAGGAAGCACGGAGTCTCAGGCGGAATCATGACCTACAACGTTGAGCAGGCACGTAGAGCACTTGAACGAGGATTCAAGTTCGTAACCTTGAGCATCGATTTCCGCCACCTCATACAAGGAGCAAAAGGCATGTTAGAGGCAGTGCGTGAGACGGAGAGGAAAACGAGCTGAGAAAGGAACGGAACCTCCAACGCGTGTAATGGATCAAATCGAATAGCTAATGAACGCCTGAGAATATTCGTCTTCAGACAGTCTGCAAGAAAAGAGGATGAGATTTCGATGCCTGAACGAGATCTTCTGATGATACCGGGGCCTACGAACGTGAGCCCGGCTGTGCTCGCCGCCATGTCGCAGCCCACGGTATCTCACGTAAGCGCGAAGGCTGCCGGCATTCTGAAGGAAACCCTGACAGGATTGTCGCGCATATTCAAGACGACGGGTCTGATTCTCCCTCTGGCGGGATCCGGAACGCTGGGTGCGGAGATCGCGGTAGCCAACGTCATCGAACATGGTGACAGAGTCCTAGCCATATCAGGCGGGTACTTCGGAGACAGGCTTTCGGAAGTCGCGAGCACACTTGGCGCGAAGGTCGATGTGTTCCAAGTGCCGTGGGGCCGCGTGGCGGACCCACGTGAGGTCGAGAGAAAGCTCTCCTCCGCGTCGTACAAGGCCCTCTTGGTCGTGCATGTGGACACGTCCACGGGCGCGGCAAACCCTGTGGACAAGCTTGGCGCGGTAGCCAAATCGAAGGATGTACTCTTTGTTGTTGACACAGTCTGTTCGCTTGGAGGCATGGATGTTCAGGTTGACGCGTGGGGCATCGATGCCTGTTTCACGGGGTCTCAGAAGGCGCTGGCTATTCCACCTGGCTTGACCATCATCTCTTTCAGCCCCAAAGCCTTGAAAGCAAGAGAAGAACGCAAGGCTCCGATTGGAACCTACTACGGTGACCTGAAAAGGTGGGCCCCTGTGATGCAGGACCCAACCAAGTACTTCGCAACTCACCCGGTGAACATGATCTACGCTCTTCACGAAAGCTGCAGGATGATTCTGTCTGAAGGTCTCGACGCAAGATTCGCTAGGCATGCGAGATTGGCGGCTGCGTTCCGCGCTGCGATGCGGTCGATGGGCCTTCGCCTCCTATGCGACGAGGACGTGTCCGCAAGCACCCTGACCGTCGTGTACTACCCTGACGGAGCACGTGATGCCGAATTCCGCAAGACGATGGCCGAGAAGTACGGCATAGTGGTCGCGGGCGGCCTCGGACCCCTGAGCCAGA
>CAZUTN010000099.1:0-2538 GCA_964623365.1 uncultured Candidatus Bathyarchaeia archaeon | reverse complement strand
GCTAACGGGTTCACGCGCGGGTGATGTGTCCTGTCAAGAAAAGCCGAGGAGTTTGCGGATCTGAGTTTTTCTGAGGCCCCGAAGATCTTGGTGAAGCCTCCCGGTCCCAAAGCAAGAGAGCTGCTTGATAGGCAGAAGGAGGTTGATAGCAGAGCCGTCTACTATCCGACTGTGATCCCGACTGCTTGGGAGGCCGGGAAAGGCGCGACCATAAGGGACGTAGACGGAAACACGTACATCGACTTCGTGGCGGGGATCTCCGTCCTCAACGTTGGCCACTCCAACCCCCAAGTCGTTGAGGCGGTGAAACGACAGCTAGACAGATTGACTCATGCACTTGACATTCGTACCCGAGAACGCATTGGACTAATAGAAAAGCTGGTGCAGATAGCTCCGGGAGGTTTGAGGGGAAATTCAAGGGTTCTCTTCGGCGGCCCTACGGGATCGGACGCCATTGAAGGAGCGCTCAAGGTTGCGAAATTCAACACGAAACATCACACGGTCCTAGCCTTCCACGGCGCATACCATGGAATGACGAGCGGCGCGCTCTCGGTCACATCCAAGAAAGCATTCAAGACAGGATTTCTCCCGTTGCTTCCAGATATCCACTTTGCACCTTACGCATACTGCTACCGCTGCGCGTTTGGCAAGGAGTATCCCGAATGCGAGATGCAATGCGTGCGATACGTAGAGTATCTCTTCAACGACCCGGAATCGGGCTTGGCAGATCCAGCGGCGATCATCGTCGAGCCGATTCAAGGGGAAGGTGGATTCATTGTTCCGCCAGACGGCTACCTGAAAGAGTTGAGAAGAATATGCGATGAAAACTCGATTCCATTGATAGCGGACGAGATTCAGACCGGCTTCGGCAGAAGCGGAAAGATGTTCGCTTGCGAACACGACGGCGTAACACCCGATATCATGACCATGGCAAAGGCGGTTGGCGGAATCGGGCTTCCGCTGTCAGGCTGCGTGATAAGGAAAGAACTGGACACTTGGGACCCGGGCGGGCATCTCGGAACTTTCAGAGGAAACGTGCTCGCGTGCGTCGCAGGGTTAGCGGCGATCAATTTCACACTGGAGAAGGGATTGGTGGAACGGTCCGCAAGAGAAGGCGCCCACATGTTGAGGCGACTGAAGGACCTGCAGCAAGAAACCAAGACCGTCGGAGATGTTAGAGGAAAGGGCATGATGGTTGCAGCTGAGTTCGTTGAAGACAAGAAGACCAAGAAGCCAGCGACCGAACTTGTCAAGAGGATTCAAGCCAAGTGTCTTGAACGAGGAGTGCTCGTTTGGAAGGCTGGACACTGGCCCAACGTAATCAGGTTCCTCCCGCCTCTCGTGATCACACGTGATCACATGGACAAAGGCTTGGACGTGTTCTCCGACGCTGTCAAAGAGGCGGAACGAGAACTCAGATGACCCGATCCTAGGCCAGCCTAACCGTCTCAGCGAGTTCGATCTGCTACGCCTACCGTGCTCTTATCCAGCAAGCCCTTCGCACACGTACAGCATATCCATTGGTGGAAATATCACCGGCACGTAGCGTTCCTCAGGAGGAGTCTGAGTGAAACCTCCTGTAATCGGAATTCGATGACGACAAGTTTTGCATCTGTTTTCACTGTCAAGATTCCAAGTGTGAACGTCGTATCCGAACCTTCCGATGACCGTGTTACCGCAGCTCGGGCAAAGCGTGTCTTCCCGCTCGTGCCCAGGTAAGTTTGCAATGTATACGTACCTGAGTCCCGCTCGTCTTGCGATGTCGCAATGAGCCTCCAAGACACCAGCGGGTGTCTGTGGGACTGCGGTCAGTTTGTACGAAGGGTAGAATCTCACAAAGTGAAGCGGAGTGTCGGCACCGATTTCTCTCCGAATCCATTTGCAGAGAATTCTTGCCTGCGTCAGAGAATCGCCGCCGTGCCCAAAGACTAGGTCACTGATCTCGATGTGGATGTTGGTTCTCCTCTTGAGAGCCGCCAACGTGCTGAAGATTGGTCTAGCGCTTCGAATCCCGGCATGCTTCCTGAGAAAACTGGGCGACGCATTGGCTTTGAGCCCAACTGTGATGCAGTCGACGAACTCCGATAGAGCATTCACGGCATCAGGTGTTCCGTATCCGTTTGAAACGACCACGTTGAAGAGCCCCTCCTTATGCGCAAGGATTCCGATGTCCCTAGCGAACTCAAGGAAGACCAACGGTTCGTTGTAGGTGTATGCAATGCCTTGGCATCCATACTGCTTGGCCAAACTGATTATGCCCTCGGGAGTGATGTTCTGTCCGGTGACTTCGTCGGCTTGACTGACCTGAAAGTTCAGGCAGAAGTCGCAAGACCAATTGCATCCCATCGTTCCGATCGACAACAGCTTCGAACCAGGCTGATAGTGATAGATCGGTTTCTTTTCGATCGTATCAACGTGAGCAGCCACAACCCTTCCGTAGCTGTCTAAGACGAGCGCTCCGTCCGAGTTTCTTCTAACCCTGCAGAAACCCTTCATGCCTTGATTGATTGTACAGCGGCGCGCGCAGGCAAGGCATGT
>CAZUTN010000098.1:0-4525 GCA_964623365.1 uncultured Candidatus Bathyarchaeia archaeon | reverse complement strand
AGGTCGTGCGTCGTCACCTTATCTGGGTCTTTGTTGTCGTCGATGCGGCCGTGATACACAAGTCTGCGTTCTCTGCCGAACACGAAGACCTCGGGCGTGCACACAGCGAAGAGCGCTTTAGCCAGAGACTGCGTCTCGTCTCTAATGTACGGGAAGTTGAACCCCTTCTCCTTCGCACGTTTGACCATGTTCTCGTAGCTGTCTTCCGGATAGTCTCTGTCGTAGTTTGAGTTCACAGCCACGAAGCATACACCTCGATCCTTGTAGTCACGTTGAATTGCGATCATGCGGTCCTCGTATGCTTGCACATATGGGCAGTGATTGCATGAAACCACCAACACCAATATCGGGATGTCGACGAAGCTGCTGAGAGAGTACTTCTTTCCATCAGTCCCGAGCAGCCCCGCAAAATCCGGGGCCTCGTCCCCTATGCGCAATGTTCTCACAGGACCGGTCGAATGCAGTCAAGAGACAAATGAATCATTCTGAAGCCTTCTTCAGGGGCGCCCCGGCTGACCACACCAGCGACATGACTCGGACAGTCACGGGCAAGGGTATCGCGCTCCAGTCCCATCTTCCCGGCTCTCAAATCCAGCATCCTCTACGTTCTCAGTGATTCATGAGACGAGCGCCGACCTCAAGGCCCCGGCGCTATTGTACTTAGGTTTCCATCCAGTAGACTTCAGCAGTGCATTGCTCAGCGTGAAATCCGCAAGCATCACATCCAGCCATGACGAGTCAGTCGGTGAACCGAAATACTTCCAACTCGCGCCCATGATCAAGCGGGCGAGCCACACAGGAACCGTCGGGACGAACCTTACACCAACCGTCTTCTGAACCTCACTGAGCCGCAAGTAATCATCTGGATCGAGATTATGCGCGCCTTGCATATCCGTGAGCACGGCCTGCGTGAAAGCCGCAGCCACATCTTCTTCGTGAACATACTGGGAACGTGGATCGTGACCAAGCAGTTTCACGGCGTTTGCGCGAAGCGACTGTATCGTGGCGGTGTTGCGGGGCCCGATTATGTAGCCTGGACGAAACATGGTCAAGGTGATCCCTGCAGATCCGAGTATCTCAGTCAGCATCCGTTCGATCGCAGCTTTGGCGTTGCAGTAGTAACTGGGCGAATCACCCTTGCCGAGGGGAAAATCCTCGGACACGTTCGTCTGTCCGCGCAGCATGTATTGATCGTAGGCCGCGTCGCTACTGGAGTAAACAAACGCTGCACTCTATTAGCTACGGCGGATTCTGCGACATTGCGTGTGCCGTTCAGGTTGATATCGTTGCGCTCAGCGGCCGGCATCTTGGCGGGCCATAGAACAATGAAGGCAGTGTGAACCACCGCATCGTGCCCGGCCATCGCCGCCGACACTTCTGGGGAACGCATGTCCATTTGCGTGAATCTCACTTTTTCTGGCAGCGGACTCTTGGGTGGAACCACATCAATGCCCGTGATCCTCTCGATCTCGCGGACATGAGAAAAATGCTCGGCTAACACTCCGCCAAGATACCCGCTGATTCCGGTTAGAAAGACGCGCATGGTTGGCGCTTCATCTCATGTGTCACGTCAATAATGCTTTCCATGGTTGGTGAACAATCACGGGAGCCGCCGATGGAGAGAGCATTTCCAGCGCCCTCTGAGAGGCCTCGTGGGTCTACCCGCACCATTCGCTCAGGTCGACGCATGGCGCGCCGGGCCCGCTGCCGATTTCTTTCCAGTATTCTTCCAGCTCCACCTCGGGGGTAGACTTTAGACATGAAGCACAGAAATAGCTCGCAGCGGGACTACGCGCTTTGGAATCAGTGATCCTTGCCCGTGGCCAGAATCTTGCTCCGCATCTTCTGCATTTCCTCTCGGTCGTGGCGATCTTAGCTTGCGAGATCTGCGCGTGAATTCGTGCGATGTTGGTTGCTTCTTCCAGTGAGATTCCGAGCCCATAGCAGTCTTTGACGCCCTCGTACGGACCTCGCATGTCGCTTATGAGGACCGAGTCTTCTTTTGTTCTCCAAACGTCAAACGGGCCGTGCCTCACACACCCGCGATCTTCATTTCGCGCCTTGTTTCCGCGGGCGCCTAGTACGCATGACCGTCTGTCGATCAAGCAGTATCCGCCTTGGACATAGTTGAGGCACAAGTCGAGCAGCCTGCAGAGACACGGACAGTCTGAGCGAGTCGCAGAAAATAAGGGTTCGCGAAAGCGTACCTAGCTGCTAGCTCGACACCACATTGATGCTTCCAACATCGTCATCGTTCAACACCGGAGGCTTCTCCGGGCGGGATCGCCACCTCAGCCGCCTGATCGGGTAGTCGGATCGCCTCCCCATGCAGCATCTGGGCAAGTGCCTCTCACTTGTGGCCGCGAAGAAATTCAGCGACGGGTCAAAGGGAACCCACACATTCACAGCTGCCTGAACCTCAGCCCACGCATGCCACTCGAACGGCCTCCGTTCGTCCTCACTTCCGTGGTAGAAGAGCCCAATGACTCGGCGGCAGGGCACATTCTCCGTCCTGCACAGCGCGATGAAGATGTCTGACAGTTCGTCACAGTCGCCCGTCCGTTCGCGAATCGCACGTGCCGCACCAAGGCGAGTCGGCTGAGGATCTCTGAGTTTCACGTTCTCGCGTACCCAAGCAAACGCGTTCGACAGGAAATCCGCCAGATCATGCGAGGAATGACGGATCTTGCCAGCGGTTCGCCGGATGAGAGGATCTTTGGTCTCCCAGAACTTGTCGCCCCTGCAGTAGTCATACGCCGGTTCGACGAGCCCGGGTGAAGAGAACGCTTGTTCAAGCTGAAACGATAGCGGTGCGGTTGTGTATTCTACGTCGATTCTGGATTCGAAGGTTTGCTCGGCAGCCAAGACTGGAATCTTGACTAGGGCGTGGGTGTTGCCTTCGGCCTTGCCCTCAACGTGAGGACTAGGAGCCGCTCGGAGAATTGAGAAAGACTCTGCTGAAGGCGCCGCGATGACTACGTCAAGTATGCCGCCGAGAAGCCTCGCCCCTGACGTGTTCGACACGGTGTTGACCAGAGAGACACGAAACCGCAGCGACTTTCCCAGCACTGGGCGGCGATCCGGCGTCCACCCAGATAAGCTTCCCGGCAGACTCGGTCAACTGAGAAGCCAGACGTGTGATCCTCTGGAGAAAGGCTTAATCACGCAGTTCCGCTGACCGATCAAGCTGCCCACTCTAGGCCGAGAGCGATCACCGATGGCACTGTCGGACTCTGAGATTCGAGACGCCTTGAGCACAAGGAGCCTCGTGATCGAGCCTTTCGAAGAGACCAGTCTGAACCCAGCCGGCTACGACCTGAGACTGGCTGCCGCGAGGTCTCTCGGGCCTCTGAAACACTGTCTCGTCGCGACAATGGAGAGGGTGGAGCTCGGGCGTGACCTGGTCGGGGTACTGCACATTAGGTCATCCTTGGCCCGCGAGGGAATGCTTGCAAGCCTTGCCTTGGTGGACCCTGGGTTCAGGGGCCAGCTTACGATCTCACTCTTCAACAGCGGCAAGAAGACGATCCAGTTGAAGGCGGGTGAAAGGTTCGTTCAGATGACGCTGCATAGGCTTGGGAGGGAGGCGGCGATGAAGTACGAGGGGCGATATCAGGACAGTAACGGCGTGGTTAGCAGTCGCCGCCAGGCTGCATCACGCTTTGATGTCAAAATCCGATGGAAAGCGTTATTAAGTGTATGCATGAACCTGTATGTGTCGAATTAGACAGACTCGTTTTGAGAGGAAACAGCCGTGAGAGCAGGTTCTAGAATCTCTGACCTCAAATACAAGCTGATGACGATCGAACTGCTCAATCTCGCCAAGAACTACTACACATACAGGGAATTGGCGCAGATTATAGGCCTGCCAGAGACCGTGCTTAGCAGATACGTCAAAGGACACGTTCTGCCCACGATCGACCGCGCTCAATCGATCAACCAAACCCTCCAGAAGATCATGCGGCTCGAAGGTGAGATCCAGCAGCGGATACGGTTCGACGAGCTGGGGTACTTTGACAACACTCGGCTGATCTCCGACACCCTTCTACTGGAAAGAGCGGTGCAGCATGCGGTCAACGCCTTCGCAGGCAAGCGTATTACCAAGGTCCTCGCAGCGGCCGTGGACGGGATACCGCTTGCGACCCTGGTCGCCCACCGGCTCGGAGTCGGCCTCGTCATCGCCAAGAAGAGCCGAGAGGTCGGCGTACGTGAGTTCATAGAAGAGATATACATTCCGAGCAAGACCGCGATCATGATGAGCCTCTTCGTACCACGGGACGCCATGAAGAAAGGAGACTGCGTACTGATCGTCGACGACGTGATTGATAGCGGCGAGACCCAGGTCGCCCTTGCCAAGATCGTCCAGAAAGCCAAAGCTGAGGTGAGCGGAGTCTACGCCCTCGTGTCGATCGGTACCGACTGGAAGATGAAGATCGAGCAGGCTGCGAGGGCGCCTGTGGAGATCGTTCTCCAAGTCGCGAAGAAACCGTTGCAGGAGATCCAGTAAGCTAGAACGTGAAGCTGA
>CAZUTN010000097.1:0-4641 GCA_964623365.1 uncultured Candidatus Bathyarchaeia archaeon | reverse complement strand
GTTCTGAGAGTGGAGGAAGCAACGATCGGAGCGCTCAGAGGTCCGTTGCTCTATGACAATATCGCCCGGAGTCGTGGAGCAGTGGTCATTGTCCGTGGTGACTCAAGCCTCACTGTTGAAGAGGCCGGAAGGGCGGCCGGGCTCGTTGCGGAACGGGCTGGATGGGATCTGCCCGTCGTGATGGGAGCTCGCGTGGATGATTCACAGTATGAGGGATGTCAAGTGTTGATCCTGTTGACCGGGGGAGTGTATCCGTACATTGCAGGCGGATACAGGAGATTGCCCTTGGACATGTATGAGATGGAACCTGGCGGGGAAGAGGAAGGACCGATAGACCTCGAGTTGGACCTAGACCAGCTGGAAGAGACCTAAAGACGCCTAACCGTCCTTGCCAGTTTGAGAAGCTTCTTGCCCAGCGAGGTCGGCCCGCCCATAGGTTGCACAGATCCTGCTCTTATCGCGTTCAGGACGTCCTCAACTTTCTTCGAGTCACTGTCTATCAAAGTGTAGGCGTCGCCGACCGTCTCGGGTATGTGTGAGTCGCTCCCAGCCACCATTGGCAGCTCCAACCTCTCGGCGGCTCGCGTTGCGAGCTTGGCGCTGAGACTGAAAAACAACGCGTCAGAGTTGATTGTCTCTATTGCTTCAGGTCTAACTCTCAACTTGGAGAGATTGACACGGGGAGATAGTGGATCGAATGGATGGGGAACTACCGCAACTCCTCCAGCGCTGTGAATCATCGAGATCGTTTCGTCGGCTGGTCTTCCTTTTGCAATGGGGCCCGACACTCCCAATCCGAGGACATGTCCGTCACGCGTTGAGACCTCGATTCCCGGGATCATGATCGCTTCTGAGGCGACGACTTCGGTGAACACGTCATGATTCGTGATGGCCACGCCGTCAAGGTCTCTTTCCTTAAGGATGAAGGGTAGTTGTTCCGGCTCTACGAATGCGTCTCTTGAGCCCGTGGTGTGAACGTGAAGGTCGATCTTCAGCTTCATCGCGAAGTCCTGTCCTACGTGACGCGGGCCGTGTAGTCTCTGATCTGTTCGTCAGAGATCTTCTTGAATATGGGAGTAGGATCGCCTAGTACGTGACCTTCAGGGAGGCCTATTTCGCCAGCCTCGTGCCAATTCGCGGTCGTTACGCCGCCTTGCAGGCCGAGCTGAGACCAGATCGACTCTGATGTTGTGGGCATGAACGGCGCGAGCAGGATTGCAAGAGATCTGACCAGCTGTCCACATATGAACATCGTCGTGCGGGCGCGAACAGGCTCGCGTTTGATCGTATGCCACGGCTCACTTTCGCTGAGGTAGAGATTCCCCTCCCGGGCAAGATCGATTGCGACTGAGAGGCCTTCTCTCAGCTTGCATTGATCAAGGTTCATTCCTGCCGTCTTGGGCGATTCTCGAAGTCTAGCCAGGACCGCTTTGTCGCGTTCGTCAAATTCGCCAGGCGTAGGCAGCAATCCCGAGAAGTTGTTCTTGATGAAAGTGAGAGTCCTGTGGATGAAGTTTCCGAGCGCGTCGTTGAGGTCTGCGTTGATGCGAGCCTGAAACTCCTTCCAGGTGAAGTTGGCATCCTTCGTCTCGGGTCTAAGCGCGATCAGCACGTATCTCCAGTAGTCTGAAGGCGCAACCCGCAGCGCTTCATCCATCCAAACCCCGATTCGGTGGCTCTTTGAGAACTTCTTGTTGTCAAAAAGTATGAACTCAGTCGAGGACACTTGCCAAGGCAGAACGTACGGGTCCTTAGTCGCCAAGAGCAGAGCCGGGAAGACTATCGTGTGAAACGGTATGTTGTCCTTGCCGATGAAGTGAACATTCTTCGTCTCCTTGTCGAACCAATATCTCTTCCAGTCTTCTGGCCGCCCGTTCTTCTCCGCCCACTCGACGGCAGCAGACACGTACCCGAGGACGGCTTCAAGCCAGACATAGATCGTCTTGCCCTCAGCATCCGGGAAAGGTGCCGGGATTCCCCACCTGTTGTCTCGGGTCAGCGCTCTGGGTTTCAGACCTTCTTTGAGCCATCGCTTCGAGAAGTTGCGAGCGTTATCCGGAAGCTGACTGCTGGAGTCGATGTACTGGCTCAACGCGTCGGCAAATTTCGGAAGGTCGAAGAACCAGTGCTTGGACGACTTGACACTCGGGGTCGTGCCGCAGAACGCGCAACGCGGCGACTTCAATTCCAGAGGGTCCAAGACCCTACCACAGCTGTCGCACTGATCTCCTCTTGCGTTCTCCTGACCGCAGTGAGGACATGTTCCCTCGACAAATCTGTCTGGAAGGAAACGCCCACACCTTGAGCAGAACGGGAGATTGACCGTCTCGCTGAAGATGTAACCGTTGTCGTACACTCTGAGATAGAACTCTTGAACGAACCTCGTGTGGACAGGATTCTCAGTCCGCGTGTAGTTCGTGAACTGAATCTTGTACTCATCGAGAAGGCTACAGATCGCGGCATGATATTCATCTGTAAGCTGTTTCGGCGGTACTCCCTTCTTGATCGCCTCAACCTCGATCGGAGTTCCGTGCTCATCGGATCCGGTAACAGAGATCACGTCTTCGCCTTTGAGCGACAAGTACCTTGAGAAGATATCCGCGGACAATAAGTGAATGAATGTGCCGAGATGTGGAACCGTGTTAACGTATGGCCACGCTGAACAGACTATCCACTTGCCCATTCCTCGTTCCTCCACGACAGCCGCTTGAACCAGCGATAGGTCCTGTGACATCGCAACTGCGACGCGATTGAGCAGGTGTCTAGTAGGTACCCCTCCAAAGCTTGACCATCCGATACGCCACCCTTGGGTAGATTAACATTTTTGGTCAAAGTGTCAAATGGGAATGAAGAAATACAGCACAGGCAATGTGGTCCTGAGGAAGACTGCGATGAGCGACGAGTACACCAAGCTCCTGGACGCTGCGATGGAGGAGATTCCGAAGAAGACCTCGTCAGGGGAAAGGTTTGAACTGCCCGCCATCCAAGGGGTGAGAATCGGAAGCAGAACCATTGTGCAGAACTTCAAAGAAATCGCTGACCGCATGAACCGAGACCCGCGGCACCTCCTGAAGTTCCTTTCCAAGGAGCTCGCGACTGCCGCAACAATAGATGGAACTCGGGCGATCTTTCAAGGAGTTTTCAAGGTCCAGTCGATCAATAGGCTGCTGAGTATATACACGCAGAGATTTGTCGTCTGCCCGGTCTGCAAGCGGCCGGACACCAAGATGGACAAGCAAGACCGATACACCTTCCTCGTCTGCGAGGCATGTGGAGCAAGATCATCCATTCTGATGACGTGAGAAGTGCGGGCCAGTGGAAGTTCATCTCAGAGTCATCCGCGACAAGAAGGGCGTCTTGGTAGCGATTTGTGACGCGGGCCTGCTAGGCGAGACCTTCAGACAAGGAAAAATGAAACTCGAGGTCAGCTCGGAATTCTACGGAGGCGCTTTGTGCACGATCGAAAAGGCCATAGAAGCCCTTGCAGAAGCTGACATCGCGAACCTTGTCGGCGAAATCACAATCGAAGCCGCCGTCAAAGAGGGGCTTGTTGACCCTCAGGCAGTAATCCACTTCTGCGGAATTCCACATGTTCAGATGGTGAAGCTGTAGAACGGCCAAGTATACCCTTTTAATGTCACCTCCGGACTAAACGAATCTGCGAACTCTGAGAGTGAGCCATTGGGAAAGAAGAAAGTCCTCAGCGAAGGCCAACTTCGGGAGATGGTGACCCCGGGCGAGGGGCAGATGTTCGGCACCGTAATGCAGATGCTTGGCTACGACAGGCTCCTTGTCAAGTGCGCTGACGGTCACGAAAGAGTCTGCCGAATCAGGGGGAAGATGAAGAGGCGCGTTTGGATCAAAGTAGGAGACATCGTCCTCGTGGCGCCTTGGGACTTCCAATTTGAAACCCGGGGCGACATCCTCTGGAGGTACACGGAAGCTCAGGCTGAGGTGCTGCGTTCAAAGGGTCAGCTTGCGATGTGAGCTCGCCGAAGGGTGCCTGTCCGTGGCGTGGCGGTCGAAGACCGAAGAACGGGTGAGACTGAGACAGGCTCGCTATGAGATTACTCGTTTGATGAGGGAGAAGAGAAGCGAAGAGCTGGAAGCACTGGAACAGGTCTTCGACAAGTCCACACTCATGGTAATCTACCACATGCTCGACACTGGCAAATTGGCCAAGATCTCGGGCGTTGTCAGATCGGGCAAAGAAGCGAAGATATACTGGGGGCTCGGCCCCAAGAAGAAAGAGATCGCTGTCAAAATCTACCTGACACTGTCGGCTGAATTCAAGAAAGGGAGACTCGCGTATATAGAAGGAGATCCAAGATTCGAGAGAATCCGCACTGACACGCGATCGCTCGTTTACACGTGGGCTCAGAAAGAATTCAAGAATCTCAGGCAATCTCGCGAAGCAGGTGTCCGAGTTCCGACCCCGATTACCGTGCAAAAGAACGTCCTGCTCATGGAATTCATAGGGAAGGGGGGCGAGCCGGCTCCGCTGCTCCGGGAGACCGTGCCCAAGAACCCCAAGAAGACGTATGGAGATCTAGTGTCATCCATTCGAGTTCTCTATCAGAAGGCTTCGCTTGTTCACGGAGACCTGAGCGAGTACAACATAATGATGTGGCGCGGTCACCC
>CAZUTN010000096.1:0-4676 GCA_964623365.1 uncultured Candidatus Bathyarchaeia archaeon | reverse complement strand
GGATCCGCTGCAATGATGACTCGAGCCATGGCGGGTGTGGTTGGGGGAAAGGCGATATTCTGTCTGCCCGGGTCTCCCGACGGCGTCACAACCGCTGTCAGCAAACTCATAATCCCAGAGTTGGGGCACGTGCTTTCCATCGCGAGACAAGGGAAGACCTAGGCGGCCTTGCGTTTTCGTCTCGGCTTGGCGGTTCTGGGCTTCGCAACTCTTCTTCCAGCTTTCTCGGCGGTCGTTGGCTTGACTGAAACCGGCTTCACGCCCAGATACTCCATCGCCTCTTCACTCGGGCTGAGCCACTCGGCAAGTCTCTCCCCGGCAGCTGGGTTCTTCTCGACAATGTACCTGACGTACGGCAGGTAATGAGAAACGGCACGTCTCGACGAGATGTGACAACGTGCGCCCATGCTCTTTCCAAGTTCAGCTTCAATGGATCTGGTCTTCCTCGTCCTCGAAAGGAGCTGTATCCGTTCGGGAAACTTCATCGGAACCCAAGCGGGTTTCGTGAACTCCTTGGACATGGCAACTCCGGCAGTTTCCATCTCAATCTGGTATGGTAGCAACTCCCATGCCTGATTTCGCCTTATTCTTGCTCGATATAGGTCAGCTTGCGCAAGCGCATTCATGGCGTGTGACAGATCACGTGGATCACTGAGCTGTCTGGGTGCATTCTCGTAGACCCACTCAAAGAACATGTCCAGATCCATACTGGCCATGTCTGTCGCCCTTCTCGCTTGGAGGCACGTAGGCGACGAGAAGACTGTCCTCAGGGCATCGAAGATCGTTGCTCTACGATCTCGGAACCCAAGCCATGACGCTTCATCATAGGTGAGCCTTTTCCGTCCAGAGACTAGGGTCTGGAGGTCATTCAGAATCGAGCGCATGTCCCCTTGGTTCCTGTCCACAATCAATCTGAGTGCTTGCTCGTCGACTTCCACATCTTCCGTCTGACAGATCTTCTTCAGGTACGGGATAGTATCCCTCAGGCCGAGTCTCTTGTACTCAACCATGGTGGTCGCGTTCCTGATGGGTCCGATCTTTGGATCCCACGGATCGTTTGCGGTCAATACTACGGGGCTTTGAGTTTCCTGTACCAGCCTGACGATCGTGTCGACCGCGCCTCGATCCTCGGCTAGATTGATCCCGTCAACCTCGTCAATCAGTATCAGGCGAGCCCTTCCGAAGAGATCTGACTGTCCCGCCGCCAATCCAACGACCCTCTCAAGAGCGTTCCTGTTTCTCTTGTCACTGGCGTTTATCTCAACGAGATCGAGACCGCGTTCATTGGCCACCGCCTCGACGGAAACGGTCTTGCCCGTTCCAGGTGGGCCGTACAGGAGTAGCCCTCTCTTCTTTGGAGGTCCCTTTGCCCAGCTGTCCAGCCAATCCGCAATCTGCTGTATGGCGGTCTTGTTACCCGCCACGTCAGAGAGTCTCTTCGGCCGGTATTTGACAGTCCAAGGAGGATTCATTCGATCGGCTCAGCTCGAGCGCTTCTGTGCACTTGTCAAAGCTAGGCGAGCAAGGAGCGAGGAGAGCTGGACCTCTTCGTCGGCGCCCTGGATGAGTCTGTAGTCGATCTCTCCGGTAGCATCAATCAGTTCGATCTTGCTCTTCTCTGGCATGGGCATTCGAAGGATTTCCGAGTGGATCTGCTTGAGGATATCTTTGCCGGAGAGCCCCTGCTGTACCAGCAGCGACCTCAACTTCTCTCGCGCTTTGATGAAATCCCCCTTGACGGTCGTTTCAAGGAGATCCTGAACGTCACCGGGCTTGGCCTTGCCGACAACCTCGTAGACGAGATTCTCGTCAATCGGCTTTCCTACGGAGGCGGCTGCTTGAAGCGTGTTGATGGCTTTTCTCAGGTCACCCTCAGAAGCGTCGGTCAATGCACGCAGTCCCGAATCCTCGAGTCGGACCTGCTCTTTTTCTCCAATAGTCTTCAAGTAGTCAGCGACCTCCTCTTCGTTGAGAGGAACAAACCTGAAGATTGCGCATCTGGACTGAATCGGCTCGATTATCTTGCCCGAGTAGTTGCAGCTCAGAACGAAACGGCATGTGTCTGTGTAGCGTTCCATTGTGCGCCTGAGTGCATGTTGGGCATCCGCTGTCATGTTGTCTGCTTCGTCAAGAACCAGTATCTTGAAGGGAACCTCGCTGATCGTCGCGATTCTGGCGAACTCCTTGACGGTGGTTCTGACCACGTCTATGCCTCTTGCATCGCTTGCGTTCAGCTCCATGAATGCGTCCATGAATCTCTCCCCAAACAAGTCGTGGGCGAGACACAAGGCGGCGGTTGTCTTTCCGCTTCCTGGCGGTCCGGCGAAGAGACAGTGAGGCATAGCCTTCGTCTCAGCGAACCGCTTCAGGCGGCCCACCGCATTTGCTTGATTCTTCATCTCGGCAAGCGTTACCGGCCGATACTTCTCCGACCACATGGCACTTTCCATGCACAACACCAAGCATTCAATACACTCAAGGGGATCGTGACAGATGCTAGGATGCGGGTCGTGACGCCTAAAAAAGGATGGGATTTCCACCCGCCGATGGAAACCAGTCATTTTCACCCGCCTCCGATGAGGAAGAACTTATGAGCCGAGCCCCCTCCTTCGCAGTCACGGAGAGGAATTCTTGGACGGATCGTCGTCGATAGCGGATGTCGACTTCGATTTTCAGAACCTACCCGTGAGAATCGTTCTGACCCGCGAAATTCCGTTCTCTCATCCAGCAACCGAGAGATTGCGGTCGGCAAAGGTGGGTCAAGAAACAGAGGTTCCATACTGGGTCGCTGAGGAGTTGGTCTCAGCAGACTTCGCGAAATATCGCGAAGAGGACTTCATGGATCTTGCCAAGCTATCCAAGACTCATTGGAAAGAGACGATTCCCTCCTCGACCCAACTGCCATCATTGCTACCCGGTTTCTATTGCGTGCTGAGACGCTTTCTGGCGAAGCTCAAAGCGGAGGGCAAGCAGGATCCGTCGAAGCTCAGAGAGTACGAGAGAGCTGAAGTCCTTTCCCGCGATGTGATCAACTGTCGAATCCGCAAGATAGCCTCGTTTGCAGCAGGACCGGAGTCTTCCGCTGATCTTCTCAGGAGCATGACGTTGGAGGAACAGGCGCTTCACAGACGGTTGAGCGCCACGATACGTGAATGGAAAGCCTCGATACTGGAAAGTGAGCTGACGTGACAGTTCTGACGGGGCCTGAGGAGAGATTCCAGGAATTCCTTCGCACGTTCCAGATAGAGAAAGGCGAGTACAAGTACAGGAAGCGGCTGGGTCAGCTCTCAGGCTCAGGTCAGCGCTACGTAGTCGTAGATTTTGAGGATCTCATGGCATATGATTCGGATCTGGCGAAGCTACTCGTTGACAAACCCGACGAGTATCTCCCTTACGTTGAGCGTTCAGGGTGGGCGCAGCTCAAGATCGAAGACCCAGGATACGCCGAGCTCATAAAGAAGGTCAAAATACGGTTCAGAAAGCTTCCCGAACGTTTTTCGCTTCGACGAGTTGGGGAGGAGCACTTGGCAAAGCTTCTGCTCCTCGACGGAATAATTGTTCGAGCAACTCCTGTTAGGCCGCTTATCACAAGGGCGGCTTTCCAGTGCAGGAAGTGCAACTCCATCACATATGTGGAACAAGCAGGGCTACTGATGCGTGGCCCCGGCGTCTGCGGACGTTGCCGTTCGAAGATCTTCGACTTCGTCGAGAAACAATCGACTTTCATTAACTCGCAGGAGCTTCGCATGCAGGAGCGGCCCGAGGATCTGCCTCCGGGTCAACTGCCCAGGGCATTGGACGTGAAACTCAGCGAAGACTTGGTCGACGTGGCGAGGCCGGGTGACAGAGTTTCGCTGACGGGGCTCGTTAGAGCGCAGCAGGAGGTACTCGGCCGTCGCACACGCCTTCGTACTTTCGACCTTTTCCTTGAGGCAAACCATGTCGACGTGGCTGGAAAGGAGGCGGAGGTCGTTGAGATCACGCCCGAAGAAGAGAAGCAGATACTTGAGATGGCCAAAGATCCCTGGATACACAGGAAGCTCGTGTCTTCGCTCGCGCCTTCAATCTATGGGTACGGGGACATCAAGGAAGCCATCCTGCACTTGCTGTTCGGAGCGGTCCCGAAGACACTTCCAGACGGAGTCACAATAAGAGGCGACGTGAACGTACTCCTCATAGGGGACCCAGGCTGTCTGGTGGCGGACGAAAGGATCGTTCTCGGCAACGGCGCGATCGCCAAGATTGGGGAACTCGGGGCTGAGCACCTGCAAGACATCCGAGTGCAGGTTCTGACCGGGCAGGGAGGGGCGAAGAGAGACGTTGCAACGCGATTCCACATTTACCGTAAGCAGCCCATTTTGGAGGTGATAACAGAGAGCGGCAAGAGCATCAAGGGAACATGCAATCATCCCCTTCTGGTGGTCTCCAAAGAGAATGGAGCGCTTAGGCGGCGATGGAAGCGCTTGGATGAAATCAGGCCTGGCGACAGAGTGGCAGTAGTCACAGGCTTTCCATGCACTATAAGGGCATTGGTCGACACAGGATTCGCTCCGCAGCAGAGAGCATATGGTCCCAAGTTCAGGGGACGGTTGCCGACTAAACTCACGCCTAAGCTCGCGGCCCTTCTCGGCTACATGACCGGTGACGGATGGGTCCAACGGTATCGGATAGGATTC
>CAZUTN010000095.1:0-4708 GCA_964623365.1 uncultured Candidatus Bathyarchaeia archaeon | reverse complement strand
GAGCTGGTCTCTGCGTGGACCACACCGGTGACCAGTCCCATCACCAGAACCACTGCAACAAACATGGATAGACTCCGGCGAAGAGATGCTGCCGTGTTTGCGCCTGCGCACGTGTTTGCCATCCGAAAGTACCTCACATGAGTTGTGGAGTAGGTGCAAACGCGCTCACGCTACAGGCGCTGGGCGATATTAACGTTCCGTCGGCGGAACATCACTGTTCCCCAAGTTCTTCCGCCCTTCCGAGTCGCGACCGATGCCCCGCCTATCGATCTCCAGCACAAGCCTTCCTGCATACCCGCACTCGCTGCACAAGTACAGAGGAGGAAGCATCCAGCCGTCCATGCCGCTCGACTTGGAGATCTTCAGACTCCCGCATCGCGGACATGCGATGGCCGATTCGCCGCCGCGCTTTAGGGCCTTCACTACCTCGATGAAACGGTTCGTCGGTGCCTCCCCCGATTACTCTAGTGTATCTCGATGCTTGTGTCGGGAAAACCGTACTGCACTAGAAGCTTGCGGACTTTGTCGCGATGATCGCCTTGAAGCAGTATCTGGTTGTCTTTCGCTGTTCCGCCACATGCGCAGTAGCTCTTCAGCTTTCCCGCGAGGTCACTAAGGTCAACACTCTTTGCATCGATTCCTTCAATGACTGTGGTAGGTTTGCCCCACTTGCGTGTTTCAAGCCGGACCTTCACAAGCTGTTGTTCCATGCTGATGGTGCCGCAGACGCAAAGATCCTTTGGGAGGCCACACGTCGAGCAGACTTCCGCCATTATGGGACTCTAATGCTCCTTGAGTTGGTGACGACGCGTTAGCGATGGGAACGTATTTAAAGGTACTCACAAGCCCGACCAATGCGGTCCGCCCCGATACGGAGACGATCGTTCATGATTGATCATCCCCTGGGCTGCCGCGTGAAGGTTTTTCCCAATCCGTCTAGGTCTATTGCAGCGGATACTCCTTGCCTGCTAACCTCACAGCGGAAGCAAAGGCCAAATGGAACAAGGCTCAGCAGGCGAGAACCGCCAAAGAGAAGATTCCGGCGTTACAAGAATTCCTGTCAGCAATTCCAAAGCACAAGGGAAACGAGCGGCTTCGCGCACAGATCAAGCGGAAGATTGCTCTGCTCAGAGCTGAGGTCCAGACTGGGAAACGAGGAGGCGGCAGAATCACCGAGCGAAACGTACAGAAAACGGGTGCAGCTCAAATTGTCATAGTCGGCCTGACGAAGGTGGGCCGAAGCAGTCTGCTGGCCGCAGTTACCGCAGCGAGACCCGTTGTAGCGTCGTATCCCTATACCACGAAAGAGAGCGTACCCGGAATGCTGCAGTTCGAAGACCTGCAGTTTCAGCTCGTCGAGCTTCCAGCTCTTGTTCCCGGCGAGGATGGTAGATTCGTCTTCCAAGAAGGTTCCGCCGATATTCTCCGCAATTGCGATGGCTTGATCGTCATGGTAGATCTGGGCACCGATCCTTTCCAGCAACTTGACCAAATCCTTTCCGAACTCGCTCGTTCACAGGTAAGCACGACAAAGTTGAAGTCAAATGTCAGTATCCTCAAGACCCGATCCGGAGGGCTGCAGCTCCTAGCGGCCGGCCGCCTCGCGGGGTGCACCCGCGACGAGGTTGGCTCTCTCCTAAAGAGCTACGCGATCCCGAACGCGATAGTCCGTACTACAGGAGATGCCTCCCTTGCTGACATCGAGGACGTGATCCTCGACACCAATCTCATCTACAAGCCCACCATAATCGTAGCCAACAAAGCGGACCTCCCAAATGCCCCGGAGAACTATCGAAGACTCCTTGACCAAGCAGGCGCCAGAATGCACGTTCTCATCACTTCTTGCCTCACCAGACTCGGACTGTCAGAACTTGGAAAGAAACTCTTCGAGACGTTGGACCTCGTCCGAGTCTACACAAAAGAGCCGAATGCTTCTGCCCCATCGCCTGAGCCTTTTGTCATCAAGGGCGGCACGACAGTCGGCGAGCTCAGCCGACTAATACACACCGCACTCTTTCGTCAATTCAAATACGCGCGAGTGTGGGGCAAGAGCGTGAGCTATGATGGAGAACGTGTCGGAATCAGCCACACGCTGCTCGACGGGGATATAGTGGAGATCCACGCCTGAATCGCATTTGAGAAGAAACCAAGTCGACGTCAAATTGTCGAGCGACGCCGTCTCTTCACGTTCTTGACTCTCCAGAACCCGCTCGCGTCGCGATAATACTCGAATGATTCCATTGAGATTGTTCAGCCTGTCGCAATACTAGGTCGATTGATGACTTATTGTTTCGATCATCATTCATCAGCATCGCGATGCCGGAATGATGAAGAAACAGGCAGTCGAGTTGCACGTATGCGTTAACGCTATGCAGATACCGGGTTCACGATTGGCAGAGCAGCTTCAACAACGGGATGACCGCGCGGTCCGACTTCCATGTATTGACCGCATTTTTCTTTATATTGCGCGCTCATGCAACCGTGGATCCACGGGCCACGAAAGCCTGTGTCGCATCCCGACCAGACAGTTATCTTCCGACTGCGCCCAGGATCCCTGCCACGATCCCGAGGACTGCCCCTGCCAAGAAACCGCCCCCGATTAGAAAACTGAGCCCCGCGAAGGGGAAAGTGATCAAGGCTCCCATTGCGCCCCGTCTCATTATCATCATAATGCCGCCGGTCATTACGGTGAACCCCGCGACGACGCCTATGAGGGTCGCAAATGACTGTCCCAGACCTGATGGACCGCTCAACCACCAAAAGATCCCAGACCAGTTGGTCGGCGGACCCCAGAAGCCAGGCGAGAGCAATGCTGCCGAGTTCAAGAGTATCAGGACCGAAGATACGATGGCCAGCACGAAAGCCCAGACAGCCCTCCTTCCAACGAATGACCCTCGAATGATTGGACCGGGGCCCACGATTCCGCCCCCAACAACGGCGCCTCGCCTCTGCCCACAGTACGGGCAGTAGACCGCTTCGATCGCAACCGGTCTTCCGCAGCGTGGGCAACGAACACGTTGGGCCGCCGAAGGAACCACGTACATCCTTTGAGGTCTGGGCGGGGCCACCAGAACCGGGCCGACGGCAGGCGCCGCTTGGAGTCGACGCTTCCGCGACGATGCGG
Source organism: uncultured Candidatus Bathyarchaeia archaeon (assembly GCA_964623365.1). Taxonomy (GTDB): domain Archaea; phylum Thermoproteota; class Bathyarchaeia; order 40CM-2-53-6; family 40CM-2-53-6; genus CAVPLU01. Next base: position 1,584 of record CAZUTN010000095.1, on the reverse strand, counting down.
CAAATGCGGCGAGGCCAAGCACGATCCCGAGTAACGCAAGTCCGAGAACAAGCAATAGCGTGATCAGTGGGATTTCGGGCACAGGTTTCTTGACTACGACAAGGGTGAATGGCGTCGATCTGGTTGCGGTCCCGTTTGAACCGACTATTGTGAGAGGGTATGTGCCATTGGCCGCGTCTGCGCCAACATTGATCCTCATTATCGAACTTGCGGTGCTTCCCGCAGGCGGCTTTGGCGCCGGAGGCGTGAAGGTCGCTGTCACGTGGGAGGGCAGTCCTGTTACGTTGAGCGTAACATTCTGATTGAACATCCCGATTGAAGTAACCGTCACGATCGCCGTCTTGGACTCTGTTGTGTTGATCGTGAGGGAGTTTGGCGAAACGGAGAGACTGAAATCGGCCGGCGCGATGGTGACGTTGAGGGTCACGAGAACCCATTTGACCACAGGGGGAATCGATGTGTCAGTCCCAGTCACGTTCATAGGGTAGGTTCCAATCGGCGTCGTCAGAGGTACTGCAATCGTGAAGGTCGAGGTTGCGGTCCCGCCGGCTGGCGGTTGGGGTGCCGGAGGACTGAAAGTATGGGTTGCACCAGGGGGCAAGCCCGTCACGCTGAGGGTGACGGGTGAATCGAACGAACCAAACGATCTGACAGTGATCGCGAAGCTGAACGAGGTCCCCTGCGGAGTCGAGCCTGATGTCGGCGTCGCCTCCAACGAATACGCCTTCGGAGGAGGCCCGTGCACGAACTTGTTGCCGTAGAACTGGTACACCGCATAGTAGCCATTGTTGCCAACAACGGATTTGCTCTGCTGCTGCGGGTGGAATGCCAGCCCTTCAACGATCCCGTCGCCGTATTCGAAGTAGAACGCCAAGATAGCATATTCATTGCCTGCGTATCCGAAGTTCTTCGAATCAGCAAGGATTCGTACATCATTGACCTTGCCTGAGGGTATTGCTGACACAACGTACCCCATCGATTCCGTGTAGACCTTCATCTCATTGGGACGCGGAGGAGGGTTGTAGTACTGGCTGGGAAACTCGGGCAAAAATCGGTCCGCCGTACTTCCGTACTTTGTCGGGTCATACTTCCTTGGCGGATTGTACGCGTAGGAGTTTGCAACTCTGTCGGTCGGTTGAACACCTGAGAGCGTCACATAGCCTGGGAACGCTGTGTCCAAGTCTTTCAGCGCGCGATCAGTAAAGATCACCTCGTTCCCTGCGTTGACGTGAGTTCTGATGTTGTCAGCAATCTGAGATGGAATGAGTCCGTTCCAACCGGCACAGTCAATGACAATTAGGGAATAGCTGAATATCACATTTGGGTTTGCGACGAGGTTGCTGTGAGTTGTGAGGTTGTATGGGATCTTCATTGCGTCGAGAGTGATGTCTGTTCGCCCCCAAGCGGGCTCGCCCTTGACAAGCAAGATCTTGGTCGGCTCTCTGACCCTGAAGATGTTGTTCAAGGTGTGCTGCGAAGTAAGAGCCCCGACGGTCACATGCTTGAATTCCGGTTTGTTCTTCACTTGGGCCATCTTGGAAGCGTCGCCGGGTAAGACTAGGAAAGGCCCACCCGTGAACGGTT
>CAZUTN010000094.1:0-4726 GCA_964623365.1 uncultured Candidatus Bathyarchaeia archaeon | reverse complement strand
ACGATCGAAGACGTACGACGAGTAGGGCCCAGGAAAGCCGTTCAGCTCATCTATGAACAGACCCGCATCTTCTGTTACGACGGCGGTTCCAAGTCGGTTGACTGCTTCCTGCGCAGCATATGACGCAATTCTGTTCAGACTATCGGATTGGATTTCGGTCTTCTTGGTAGCGAGCATCCGTAGCCTGATGCCTGAAGCTGCGGCAACGGCAGCCGCTTCGGCAAATTTGCCCCTATTGGATGTCAGAAACCAGACCTGTCTGGGCTCTTTCACTGTACCTTCCTCGGGCTTCGACTTCACGCATCCTCTTCAGGGTCAGTTCTGTATTGCCCCGTCCCGCTACTTGTCGATAGCCTTGTATCACAGCCTCGAATGCTCCGGAGAACAGTGCGAAGTGTGTGCTCTTGAACGCTCTACTCATCAGCAGGAGATCCACGCCTCTTGCTTCCAGTTCGCTTGAGTAGTCGCTCAGGCCGAAGTCTATGAAGAACAGCTTTTCCCCATCTCTGAGGATCATGTTCGAGGTAGTGAGGTCACCGTGGACGATGCCGCTGGAATGCAGCCGACCGATCAATGACCCAACATGCTTGCACGTTCGTCTCAAGCGTGGCTGATCCATTTTCGCGAAAGTCTCTTTCAGGCGCGGCCCATTCACGTACTCCATGATAATTGTACAGGTATCCGTGTCCACCTGATATATGGTCGGCGTAGGCACGCCTGCACGTTTCGAATCGTGAAGAAGATGGGCCTCCCGCAATGTCCGGGCAAGCCTTATTGAAGCGTCGAGTAACGCGACCCTGTATGACTTGGGCAGCCGCGTTTTCATCACAACGCGTCTTCCGTGCCATTCCTCCAAGAATATGCTGGCCTCCGCGCCCTTGCGGATCAACACGCCGGATCTACCTCCACGGGATATCCACCTCATCCACCCTCCAACGAGGTCTGACTTGGCTCCGTTGAATGTCGGTAAACAAGCAATACCCGAAAGCCAGAGCGCCGGTCCATGAGATCTGAGCGCCGCAGTCACCTGCGAACTTTGGATCCACTGCCCGGAAAACGGTCGCGTGCTCGCCTGCAACGATCTCCAGCTTCCTACGAAGGGTCATGTTCGAAGCAACACCTCCGACTAGGAGGAGCTCTTTCTTCTCAGTGTGAGCTAGACTCCTCTCTGCTGCTTCAGCAAACATCGAGAACGAAACCTCTTGGATGGAAAAGCAGAGATCCTCAAGAGGCCTCCCAGCGTGGAATAGCTTGGTCGCTGCCGTGAGCAACCCTGAATAGGAGACGTCATTTCCCTTGACTGTGTACGGAAGCTCGATGAAGTTCTTGCCTTTCGCGGCGAGACGTTCGATCTCTGGCCCACCTGGTGATGCGAGTCCGGCCTCGCGGGCGAACATGTCTAGGAGGTTGCCGAGGGTTATATCTTCGGTTTCGCCGTAGATCCGCCATCGCCGGCTCGCGAATGCGGCTATCGTTGTGTGACCTCCCGATAGTAAGACCACTAAGGGATCACGAGAATCTGTTGTGAGCGCGCCGATCTCTATGTGGCCGATTGCGTGATGGACCGCAATCAAGGGGATCTGAAGTTTCGAGGCAACCGCCCTTGCAAGAGTAGCGCCGATGCGTAAGGTTGGACCGAGACCCGGCCCCAGCGCCACCGCCACACCATCAAGTTCTCTCGCAAAGACCTTCGCCTCCGCGAGCGCGTCTCGAATCACTGCGTCAGCTATGGTTGAGTGATGCTGGGCTGCCTCTCTCGGATGAATTCCTCGTCCAGTCAGCGGCACATAGACGCGCTTCACATCCGAGAGAATCCGCCCGTCTGTGCTGGAAACGCTGGCCCCAAAGGTATGAGCAGTGGACTCGATGCCGAGAATCAGAGAAGGCATCTGGATTCCCTCGTATGATTGCGAACGTCGGTAATGAAGGCTAAATAGAACTTGTCTGCGGTATAAGCTGGGCGCGGGTGGCTACTGTGAAAGGTGACCGAGAAATCGAAGTTCTTGGCTAGTCGTAGCCGCCCACAGGCAGATCTCATAGTCGGCCGATGCCTCGGAGGCCACGCTGGGGCTTCGTCACATATGTGGAGCAAGCAGTCGGAGGATGGTTCGGTTTGAAACGTCAGATCGGGACAATACCAAAGACATACAATTGGAAGACGTTGGAGCCGGAAGCATTCAAGCTGTGGAAGGAGACACGTGCATACGAACGCGTTAGAAAGCGGAGGTCTTCCGGCGCCAAGTTCTACTTTCTCGACGGGCCGCCTTTCCCATCATCGGACACGCCGCACATCGGCACTTGTTGGAATAAGATCGTTAAGGACGTGGTCCTTCGGTACAAGAGGGCAAGGGGCTTTGACTGCAGAGATCAGCCTGGATATGACTGTCACGGGCTTCCAATCGAGCTTGCCGTTGAGCGGCAACATGACTTCAAGGAGAAGCGCGAAGTCGAAACATACGGACTTGCCAAGTTCGTTTCGGAATGCAAGGAGTTTGCGAACAATAACTCGAAGGCAATGAGCCGGATATTCTCCGATCTTGGAGTGTGGATGGATTGGAAGCACCCTTACCTCACTCATGATGATGATTACATCGAGTCAGCGTGGTGGACGGTCAAGAAATCAGATCAGGATGGGCTTCTGGAACACGGTCTGAAGGTTGTCCACTGGTGCCCACGATGTGAAACGGTCCTCTCCGACTATGAGGTCGTGCTACAGTACCGCGAGCTCAAGGATCCGTCGATCTATGTTAAGTTTCCAGTCGAGCGGCGCGAAGACGAGTACATACTCATCTGGACTACGACGCCGTGGACGCTTCCTTGCAATACTGGCGTGATGGTGCACCCGGACTACGAGTACGCGAGGGTGAGACACGACGGCGAAGTCTACATCATGGCAAGAGAGAGGATACAGCAGGTCTCTGCCGAAACTGGGGCAAAGCTTGATCTCATAGAGACATTCAAGGGAGAAACAATCAACGGCTTGGGATACAGATCCCCAATCGCAGACGTAGTCCCTGCACAGTCTCGTCTCAGCGGAGGTCATCGAGTCGTACTCACAAGAGACTACGTGACGCTCGAAGAGGGCACGGGATGCGTGCATACGGCACCTGGCCATGGAGAGGAGGATTATGAGGTTGGGCTTCAAAACGGGTTACCTGTCCTGATGCTGGTTGACAATCAGGGAAAGTTCGTTGCTGATGCAGGCAAGTACGCAGGCAAGGATGTCAAGGTAGCAAACCCAGAAGTCATCGCCGACCTCAAACAAAGAGGAGCTCTCCTCTACGCTGGCGAGATAGTCCACAGGAGCCCGGTCTGCTGGCGATGCCACACTCCGCTCATAATACGTGCAACAGACCAGTGGTTCATCAAAGTCACGCAGATGCGCGAGAAGATGATTGCAGACATCGAAGCAACCCGATGGATTCCAGAATGGGCTGGCGCCAATCAGTTCCGCAACTGGCTTCAAGGGCTGAGAGACTGGGTCATCTCCAGACAAAGGTTCTGGGGGACGCCGCTGCCCATCTGGCTCTGCGAATCGTGTGGAAGCCGACAAGTCATCGGATCCTTGGAAGAGCTCAGGGAAAAGAGTACGGCGGCCAAGACGCCCAGGGAGCTGCATCTGCCCTGGGTCGACGAGGTCAGACTAGGGTGCACTTGCGGAAGAGAGATGAAAAGACTGCCGGACGTGATGGTGGGTTGGTTTGACTCCGGCATCGCCTCATACGCATGCTTGGCATATCCTACGAAACAGACAGAAGCCGAGAAGTGGTGGCCCGCCGACTTCATTGTGGAAGGGCGCGATCAGATCTCAGGATGGTTTTTCTCGCTGCTGAAAGCGGGACTTGTGGCATTCGACGAGACGCCGTACAAGACCGTGCTCATGCATGGCTTCATGCTCGATGAACAGGGCCGTGAGATGCACAAGTCCCTTGGTAACTTTGTGGTCCCCCAAGAAGCGATAGACCGGTACGGGCGTGACGCGCTTCGGTTATACGTGCTCCAGAACACGCCTTGGGAAGATCTGAGATTCTCATGGAAGATCCTCGCACAGATCGCCGGCGACCTGCAGACCATCTGGAACGTGTACGTGTTCGCCAGCACATACATGAGTCTGGACAAGTTTGACCCGACCGGCCATCCTCCTGAGAAGATGAGGCGGCACATGAGACTAGAAGACCTCTGGCTCATGAGCCGCACTGAACGCGCAGTCGAGTCCGTGACTTCCGCAATGGAGGCATACCGAATCCACGAAGCCGTCAGGGCTTTGAAGAACTTCCTCGTCGGGGATCTCAGTCATAACTACATTCGACTCGTCAGAAGACGAACGTGGGTCGAGAAGGAAGACCCTGACAAGCTCGCCGGTTACTCGGCCCTCTGCCACGCGCTTCGCCAAGCCGCCATAATGATGGCGCCGTTCACGCCGTTCATCGCGGAAGCGCTGTATCAAGGCATGTATCGGCCGGCGCAGCACGGATCTTTTGTGACGATTCACGGGCTCGATTGGCCAGAGCCACGAACCGTTTGGCGCGACGACGAGTTGGAGAAAGGACTCGAAATCTGCCAACGTGTGATCTCGGCAGCCGCTATGGCAAGGATGAAGGCTGGCCTCAAACTCAGGCAACCAGTAAGGGCAGTGACTGTTGTCACAGACCGGGATGACGTTCGCGACGCCGTGCTACGGATGAAGGCTCTCCTTCTTGACCAAGTGAACACTCGATCCTTGGAC
>CAZUTN010000093.1:0-4741 GCA_964623365.1 uncultured Candidatus Bathyarchaeia archaeon | reverse complement strand
ATGAGATCGGGGCCGAGGATCGGCTCTTCGAAACCTGGAAAGTTCTCCACCTCGGCCGTCAGCATCAGCTGGCCACCCGGTACTGCCCCAGCGATGACTAGCGTCTTCAGCAGTGCGCGCCCGCAGTAGACGGCAGCAGTGAGCCCGGCCGGTCCCGATCCGATCACGATCACGTCATGGATCACTACATCCACCACAATCTCACTTCGAGTGGGCCTCACGAAGATAGGCTTTGATCTCAGGTCAGATTGAAAGCCAGCTGCCCGCTGGGGCGGATGACGGATTCCCTCAGCTGTATTCGGCGTCTGGTGATCGCAGGGCGAGCACCTCGGTTGTGGAGATCAGACGGCGTCTACTTGGGGTTTCGCAGTTCTCAGACGCTCCCACAATGCAGAGGCAGCTTCTTGGGCCTTGCCCTGAATTGCCTTCGCGTCTGCTGTGAGCACTTTCCGCTCCCTCATGACAATTCTTCCGTCGACGACTGTCGTGCTGACATCGTTTCCATCGATAGAATTGATCAGGTGCCCGACGACGCTGTGAGAGTTGAGTGGCGTGGGAAGAACGTCTGGTTTGAGTACGATCAGGTCCGCTTTCTTTCCGAGCTCGATCGAGCCCAGTTGCTTGTCCAAGCCGTAAAGTTCGGCTCCCTTGATCGTCGCCATTTCGAGGATCGTGTACGCATCGATTGCGTTGGGATCCTTGGAGACGGCTCGGTGGACTAGGTAGGCGGCTCGCATGTTTTCGAAACCGTCGAAGATGTAGCCGTCGTTCCCTAGTCCCACTGAAATTCCTCTTCTAAGCATGCCTCGGACGGGCGCCGTTCCAACGGCATTGAGCATGTTGCTCATGGGATTGTGAGCGACCTTAGCCCTCGACTTGGCCACAATATCCAGCTCGTTATCATTGACGTGCACGCAGTGAGCAAGAACAACATCCGGAGCTAACAGACCGACGTCCCTGAGTCTCTCAACAGTACGCTTCCCATACCGCGCCATGTTGTGCTGAAGGTCGCCAAGACCCTCTGAGGTATGAATGGTCACGGGGACACCGAGTTCGCTTGCAAGTCTACGGACCGACTGGATCAGCTCATCGGTGACCGTGAAAGACGCGTGCAGACTAAAGAGCGGCTTAACGTTCGATCCTCGTTCCCCGCGTATTCTTCTGGCAAACCGTACATTCTCTTGGATCCCTTTCTCTCCCTCCCGTTTGGAATGTCTCTCAGTGGCCTCGAACGCGATGAGGCCTCGAATTCCGACCTCATCGACTGCTATGGCGATCCTGTCTAGCACGCCGTCAATCGAATTCGGTCCGGAGTAGGTATCTGCAAACGTGGTTGTTCCTGTCTTCACGAACTCTAGGCATCCGACTAGCGCGCTCGCGTACGCATCCTCCAGAGTGAGGCTTTCGTCAACCGGCCACCAGACCCGCTGGAGAATCTGCGTGAAATCAGACGGCGGTGCAATGTCCAATGTCGCTCCCCGCAGGAGCATACCGTAGAGATGAGTGTGACTGCAGATGAGGCCGGGCATCACGATGCTCCCAGACGCATCGATGACGTCTTCAGCCTTCAAGTCTCTCATGATGTCGCTAGTCTTTTGAATCGCTCTGAATTCTCGGTCCTCGACGAATATCGAGTGATCAGAGAGTATTCTGCGATTTGGATCCATAGTGACGATTATGCCGCCCTTCACCAGAATAGATGCCATACCGGGATTCCTAGCAACTAGTCTGGGAGCTCATGTTAATGATCTTAACCTTAACAAGCACAAACGCGTACCTCTAACAGTCAGGCGCACTAATCCACCCTTGTTGGTAGGCTAACCATGTCGCTTCTTCTCATCAAGAATGGAACAGTCGTTCTCAAGGACAAAACCCTTCGAGCAGACGTTCTGAGTGAGGACGGAAAGATCACGAGAATCGCCAAGAAGATTAGCGCAAGAACAGACGAGGTCTTGGATGCCCGAGGCAAGGTCGTACTTCCCGGCGTTGTGGACGTTCACGCACACATAGACGATCCGGAGTTCACCCGAAGAGAAGATTTCACAAGTGGAACACAGGCTGCGGCTGCCGGTGGAGTCACCACCGTCGTGAACATGGTGCTCAAAACTCCGGTGGACAATCCCGAAGCGGTAAAGCAGAAGATCGAGAGAGGGACTCGGCAGGCAGTGGTGGATTTTTCTCTTCACGCAGGAATGATGAACTCCACAAACATAGGAAACGTCGAAGCTCTGACCCAACTTGGAGTCTGTTCTTTCAAGGCATTCATGTGCGCTCCCTACTACGTTGATCGAGCGACACTGCTGACTCTCATGAAGAGCACTGCCGCGTTCAAGGCGATCACCAACGTTCACGCGGAAGATGAGGAACTCAGCCAGCAGCTCACAGCGGAGCTGAAGAGAGCGCGCCGTGTGGATCCGATCGCGCATAATGAGTCCAAACCCAACACCGTCGAAGAGAAAGCCGTCAGAGAGGCGATCGAGCTTGCACGCACGGCACGAAGCAAGCTGCACATTTCACACATGTCGACGAAAGAGGGCGTGGACCTAGTCGCATCGGCCAAACGGGAAAAGGCATCCGTCTCCGCGGAGACGTGCCCTCACTACCTGACGCTTACTAGGGCGGATGTGCTCAAACTCGGACCCTACCTCAAGATGAGCCCGCCTCTTAAGACGGAGGCTGACGTTCTTGCGCTCTGGCGCGGACTAGCAAACGGAACGGTCGACATGATATCCTCCGAACATGCCCCCGGAGAAGCTGACGAGAAGGAGGTTGGGTGGGAGAACATCTGGGACGCTTGGGGAGGAGTGCCTAGCATAGAAACAATGCTCCCTATCGTCCTCAGCGAGGGCGTCAACAAGAACCGCATCACTCTACGAAGAGCAGTCCAAGTCTTGTCTGAGAACCCAGCGAAGAGATTCGGGTTGTACCCTAGGAAGGGTCACATAAGGGTCGGAGCTGACGGCGACTTCGCAATAGTCGATCTGTCAGCCGAGAAGAAGGTGAAAGCCAGCGACCTACACTACAAGGTCGGGTGGACTCCGTACGAGGGATGGGTGCTGAAGGGATGGCCTACAACGACGGTCGTTCGAGGGCAGGTCGTGATGAAGGGCGGCCAGGTCCTAGCCAAAGATGGACTTGGGCAGTTCGTTCCGATGAAGATGTGAGACTGACGAGAAGATGATATCGCTAATCGTTCTGGCGGCCGGCAGGTCTGCAAGGATCAAAGAGAACAAGCTCCTCCTGAGACTCGACGGAGAGACGCTGATACGGCACGTCGTGAAGACTGCTACAAGATCGAACGCAGATGAAGTCATCGTCGTGCTCGGATACGACGCGGAGAAGGTCAAACAACAACTCTTGCGGCTCCAATGCAAACTGATAACGAACGAGAACTACCTGAAAGGACAGAGCGAGAGCGTCAAGGTAGGACTAGCAGCGGTTCCCAGCAGCGCGGAAGCCGTCATGGTTCTTCCAGCCGATGTCGCGCTGATAGACGAACACTCCATCAACACCGTGATCGACGAGTACAGGAGATCCGAGAACCGGATCGTGATCGCTTCCCACCGGAATCAGAGCGGGCATCCAATCCTCCTAGACCGAACGTTGTTTCCCGAGATCTCAGAGATTAGTGAAGATACCTTCGGCCTGAAGTCGCTAATCGATCGGCACAGGGCAGAGGTCAAGTACGTCGATGTCGGCACCGACAAGGTATTGATCGACATAGACACTGAAGAAGAATTCAACAGGTACTTCCGTAGTTCTGCCACGATCTAGTCAGATCGGCTCAGTTTTGAGCCGGTGTAGAATGCCTCATGCGTGCGTCACGCACTTGACTTAAATTGGGCGTGATAGCTAGCCGTCCGTAGCCTCGACGTGGCTTCATCTCTTAACAGGAGGTGCCCGAAACGCGCGAACTCTTCGAAACAATCAGCAAGTTGGCAAGTGAAGGGAAGACGTTCGCTGTCGCCACGATAACTGGCCATACGGGTTCGGTGCCAAGGCGGGTTGCAAAGATGGTCATCAAGCCCGACGGCACCACCGTTAGCACGATAGGCGGAGGATGCGTCGAAACGGAGGTCGTGGCCCATGCTCTCAAACTGCTTAGAGAAGGAGAGAAGGGCGTCCACGTGAACAGCTACGATCTCATCGAGGAAGAGTTCGGCGGCGTAGGAATGAACTGTGGCGGAAAGATCGACGTAGCGATCGAAATCATCGAACCAACACCCAAGCTGGTGATCATTGGAAGCGGTCACTTAGCGGAGGCTCTGAGCCGCATGGGGAAGATGCTCGAATTCGACATCGCCGTGTTGGATCCAATGGCTAAGAAGGAGAGTTTTCCTGAAGCCACGCAGGTCGTCACTGACTTTGTGGATACCGGTCTTTCGAAGATAAGTGTGGATCAGTCGACCTACATCGTAATACTGACGAGGCATAAGGACGACATCCCAGCGCTCAAAGCCTCGTTCAAGACAGGCGCGGTATACATCGGAATGATAGCGAGCCGCAGACGCGTTGCGCTTGTCTTCAATCACATGCTGAAGGAAGGCTTCACAGAGCAGCAACTGGAACGAGTATACTCTCCAGTCGGCCTCGACATAGGAGCCCAGACCCCGGAGGAAATTGCTGTGAGCATCCTCGCTGAGATAATCAAGATCCGACGACTGAGCAAGGAACACGAGGCGGTCTCAAAGAAGCTTCGATTTCCGGCGGTCAAGACGGTCGGCAAGTAAACGTGAGAGCA
>CAZUTN010000092.1:0-4772 GCA_964623365.1 uncultured Candidatus Bathyarchaeia archaeon | reverse complement strand
AGATGTGCGATGCCAGAATCCACGTCAGCCAAGGTCTCCTCGACTACATACGAGGGAAGTACGGTTCGAAGAAGGAGATTGTATTTCACAACTACGTTTCTAGGTCCTTAGTTCCGCCTTCCTGCAAGAGAAAGCTCTCGGACATTGATGGAAGAATCCACATAGTATACGAAGGAACACTGTCAAGCTTTCCGGGCGACCATTATGATCTAGAAGAGATCTTCAAGGATCTCGCCGGTCACGGATATCATGTTCACATTTACGATTCCCATGGCAATCAAGACTACGCTAGATTAGCCAACACGCATGATTCAATCCATTATCGCGGGCATAAGGATCCAAGGGAACTTCCCTACGAGATAACCCAGTACGACTACGGGTGGGCTGGCTTCAATATCACAAAGAACAGAGACCACCTTGATGTGGCGCTACCGAACAAGCTGTTTGAATATCTGTCCTCGGGACTACCGGTGCTCTCGTTTCCGCACAAGGCGCAGAAGGAGTTCATCGAAACCAACAAGATGGGCCTAGTCTTCGATGACATCAACGGACTTGATGACCTGATGAAGGAATCAACTATCGTACGATCAGTCAAAAGCAATGCGGCGAAGAGAAGACTCGACTTCACCATTGAAGCTAACATCTCGAGAGTTCTCGATCTCTACCGTAGCGTTCTCGAATGAGGCATCAGGGCACGATAGATCGCGGTTTGTCGCTGGTTAACGGTTGCTCTTGCGCATAGCATAGGCTTCGAAGAGATGAGAAGAATCGATAGAGACGGGTGTTGTATGCCCCTCAATTCAGGCAAATCGCTGTCGACAGAGAACTATAGGAACTAATCAAGCAAAAGCTGGCCATCAAAGCGGGCAACGGCAGCGCGTCGCGCGTGTGTACGTGATGTGACGAGTAGCGCTGCTCAGGGTCGGAGATCACGGCGGCTGGCCCCTGCCGGTAATGTCCGCTGTCCTGATCTTCATCTCGAGTTTATCCCGGACCTTCTGCGCGAGACTTCTGTCTTCATGAGCGTGACCAAGGAACACTTCTCTCAATGACAGGTCGCCGCAGTGCGGCCTCTCAGCTTGCTAATGACCGGACTGGAGATCTTGAAGGGCTTACGGCCCCGAGCGTGCTTTCTTAAGTAGAATCCCTGCAGAAAAGAGAGCAAACTTAGACAATCTTTCATGCTCGATCATATATCGGGCAAATTGGAAAGGAAACCGACTATTCACATGTCTCTATCCGTATTCGTCCATCTTGGTTCACTATCGCCAACTTCCTGTTTCCAAGAGGCTTCTAGGGTGCACTCCAAATCCTCTCCTGGCAGAATACTGCACCGCTAGGCGGCTCGAAGTGGTACATTGTGTAGTAGTCTTCCTCCTCTGTGAAATCTCTGAGAACGTAGAGGGATTCGCCATCTGACAGCATGAACGTTAGTGATGAGCAGGTTCTGCCCTTTTTATCCGGCTCACGTAGAATCTCCTCACGAATCAGTCCTACGTTCTTCGCAATGACCTGCTCAATCGAGGAGGATTCGCTCTCTTCAATTGCCCTCGCGAGTTTGTCAAGAACGACTCGGCTGTCTGATTGGACGCTGCCAGTATTGAAGCTGGGCGAGTATGCTGTGCCGTTATGTCCAAAGCTCCATTTCCCAGAGACGAGTGGCTGAGTGTTCTCTAAGGATACGGCTCCAGAAGGTGCCTTCCTGAGGTGCGCCAAGACAATTCGGTCCGTATTTGTGATTCTTTCGCAATCTAACCTGTACTCCCCGTTCTTCCAAGCGGGCTATGTAGACCTGCCTAGGTACTCGGGCGAGTTGTTTCTGTAAGACAAGATCCCCCGGCCGTGCTCGTGACCTAAGTGCGCGCCTGTCCTGACCTTTCCACATGCGGAAAGGCATCTGAACTTCAGAAAAGGATCTGACTTCTTGATGGAAGAGTCGCCAATGATTGCCATCATCCGGCACATTGTTCTCTTACACCCTACTAAGGTAGGTTGCAACGGATTTGCCTTTCCGAATCGCTTTCCCATGCACTGGATAGCACGTAGCTAGGGGAAAGTACGTCCGCGAACCCTCTCAGGTCAAGGGGTGCCATATAGCATAGTGCTCACGCCCGGCGCCAAATTCAATTGGATTATTCGAACCACCCGGTCGGAACCTTCATTTCGAATACGGCTTGAGCGCCTAGGGAGCGCACTATCAAGCAGAAACCCTAGCCGATTCAGATGATCCCGGCTCGCACCGGGCAAGCTTCAAGGAGACTACCCTCTAGGCTTTGCCACTCAAGGTTTGAGGTGGGAAACGCGCCGCCCCTCAATATCTGCTTGCAACAAATCTTGGTTCAAAGAACATTCCGGTTAGGCTACCACAGCCTTCGCTCCTTGAACAACCTTTCAAGAAGCACTGGCAAGTCCTCATGGTTCTTCGCAGCTTGATCATCCAAGCTGCTTTGTCGCTCTTTCGTAAGCAACTGCCAGCAGTGAGCGATCTCATCAGTGGTTTCGTATGTGTGAGTTCCGCCCTGTCTCTTATTATGCTGGCGAACGACTACACTGATCCTTGCCATAAATAGAGATACGTGAAGGACGCTCAATAGCCTCTCGGTTCGCAATGCAGCTGCACTATGGGGTTACATCGTAAGAATGCCCTTGCTGTGAAGTACCTGCGCTTGATTCTGTGTGTAACGCCAGAGCACGTCCGCGCGACTGGTTTGGAAATCCCAAGGGGCAACCAAGACCACATCGCCATTCTTGATCCAGACCCGCCTCTTCATCTTGCCTCGTATGCGGCAGACTCGGTCGGCTCCGTCTGAGCACTTCACCATTATCCGATCGTACCCGAACATTTGGGTCACAATCCCAAGCAACTGGCCCATTCCTGGAAGAACGAGTTGATTAATGTCTCCCTCTGAAAGGACCCTTCTCTTTCCCAATCCACACTACCTATCCTACAATGCGATAGCTCGACTCTCCATTTTAACCTGCCTCACCATAGGCGGCAACTGCTTTCGACCCAGGCCAGGGCTGAGTGCTCATCATACAGAGTCGGTCACGGAACGCCGGCGAAAGCTCAGGAGCTCGGACGCCTCGACGTTCAGCGTTCCCCGGATCTGACTCGTCTCTTCCTCTCCACATCCAATTTTCGAACGAGTTTGATGACTTCGCGTGAAATGCTTGGCGTAACTTGAAACTCTCCGTGATGCGGGCAGTATGAATCGAGAGCTGTTTCTCCCGTATGTTTACGTAAAATGATTGGGTAGAGCCGACAACCCTCAGGCCGATCATCATGGATGGTGCATCGTCGACCGTTATGAAAGATACATCTCCCCGCCGAATTCTTGAGTTGGCGCTTCCCATTCCTCTTCACAACGAAGAAATTCGCAGAGAAGCCAAGAATCCTTATCTGCCGGATATCTGAACTGCTCAGTAGCATCTCCGTATTCAAACAGCATTTCACGCACCTGTAATCGAGACACGTGTTTCCTATCTTGCTCATCACTGGACTCCTGCTGAGCGGTTCTGACAATGAACACATAGAGCCCAAGGACAGTAGAGTTGTACGACAACGGTTCGAAAGCGCTGGTTGTACTCACCCATCTCCCTATCTTCTGTTCTCTCCGTTCTTCTCCTATGCTTCCAGTCATTGTAAACGTTCCCTTCGGTTCCACGGAAAACGATTGATTACGGGCGTGCCGTCGAAGAATATTCAAAGGCAGCGACAAGCGGACACGATGGCAAGGCAAGGGATATGAGCGACGAAAAAAGCAAGTAGTCGGTGTGCGGATCGTTGGGCGAAGTAGCAAATGGAACTCATAGAGTACTGTTCGAACTGCGTCAAGAAAATCGAGAAACCCATTCTATCCAAAGGATACGTTTTCTGCTCAGACCAATGCCGAGAATCGTTCACGGCCAGCCGATGAGGCTCAAGCCACCATATCGTAGAAAACTACTGCTCACTTGACGCGGAACCAGAGCATCGTTCGGCGTTCATTGCCTGCTTTCCCGCTCGCTCCAGTTCTCAGGTTTCTTTCAAGAGAACTTGGAACCCGCACCCCCTACTCCAGAATCTGACAAGCGTGAGTCCGCTCCGATCCTAGTCTGACTTCGAGGTGCAAGCCCGAGGGCACCCCACCCGCGAATGCGGCACTCGTAGCATAAAAAAACTGGTAGGTTCCTAGGGGCAGCAGGATTTCAGTCGAAGAACTTTCCCCGGGCCTTCTAACTTACTTACTTGAACCCCCTCGTCGCCGCAAAGGAAATCCTTCGTTCTTTGGTTACTTTCGTCTCTTTTTTGGTTTTTTCTTCGATTTCGGCACAGAAATCACGTGTAGATCTAATGTCGCTATCGCAGGTATAACACTTCCGACCGCCACGAAGTTCTGTCCTGCCAGGCTTCCTCGTCTTCTTCCCCCTCTTCTTCCTCTTCGTCTACTTCTTCTTCTACCAATTGACACACCGCCCGCCCAGTACCGCTGTTCGGCTATGATACGTTTCGCGTTTTCGCTACGTCTTCGCTCGTTCCCCATTTCTTTCTCGTCAAGGTGATTTGTTTTGCAGCGTAGATAGAGGCTGTGAGCTTTCTCCGTGGTTGGTTCAGGTAAGTCGTCGTAAGATGTAAGGCGAACCCCGGAAAGAACAAGACCCGAATGGCGACAATATCTCGGTAGAGCAGAGAAAGCAGCGCGTTCCAGACAGGTGACCGGTGGATACCAGAGAGCCACTGTAGTCGTTTCAGTTGTGTGAGGATTTCAGATTTTCGGGTCCAGGGTTACAGT
>CAZUTN010000091.1:0-4826 GCA_964623365.1 uncultured Candidatus Bathyarchaeia archaeon | reverse complement strand
CTCCTTCTCCAGTGTTTCAGGGAGATCGAGCAGAATCACTTCAAGACCTGACATGTCCTGAAGAAGGCTGACAGCCTTGACCGCCGAACGCCTGAGTTCCGGAACCAGAATGATCTCTATGTCGGCCATGATTCTGAATAACGCTCATGTCAACGCTCTATCTGGGCTTTGCTGCTCATCCTCGAAGCCAGCCCATTGCGAGAAACGGCAGCAACCCCGAGATGCCCATCACCACGACGACCCGGTGCACGCATCGAAGTGCCACCTGTGTTTCCGAACATCCGAGATAAGCTCATCTCACTTCACGCAAGGTGGTGTGGTCTGGAGATTCTTCCAACCTGAAAGAGATGGCTGCGAGCAAAGAAACCCACCAGCCCGCAGGAATAGCACCACACTCCCACCCTTCGCGGACTGCCGGACTTGTAGTATACTGCTAGATCTGCACTCCCACAGCTCGGACAGAGGTTATGAGTAGTCTTCTCGAAACTCAACCGAGTGTTCCTAGAGCTGGACGACTTCATCGTGCGAGTGCACTTGTTCATCATACGTCTGCGCTCCAGTCTGCAGACCCCACCGCGCGAGTTTCAATCTGGTGCTTGACAGAGTGCAAGGAAGTCACAGCGTTCCTTGCAGTCAGTAAAGAGGACTCGCTCAGCACAATGGAACCATGAGGTCGCGCGGTCGCTCTGTAGCGATGTTCAGCAACTCCATCAGATGCGAGAGCTCATAGGCTGACAAGGTCCACGGACGTATCTCAGAATCGCCAAAGGCCAAGGCAACGGCGCCATTGAGTGCCGAGAGGGGGCCAGCATCAGCCATAGTTGGGTGAGTTGCTCATGGACCTAGGGATCACTGATGCAGACCACTTTGCTCTTGCCTAGTGTGTAGAGGTCTACGTTGTCAAGTAGGTTTCTTCCTAGCAAGACTTGGAAAGGAAGCGCCTTGGGGATCTTGGACGAAGCCACGATCGAGCTATAGTTCCCTGTCGGAAGTTCGAATTCGGCGCGGTAGGTCTTTGTCTTTATGCGTCCAGCGGCGGTGAAAACATCTACTTGAGCTGCTGGCTGAAGATCGGCTCGATCTACAATATCAGAATCTACGAGCGTTAGGCTTGCCGCCGTATCTGGTGCGGACGCCACTCTAAGCTTCTTCTTTCCTGCTATTGTCGTTGGAATGATCGGATACGACTCCTGACCCACCGTGATGTACTTCCAACACTTGACGGCGGCGTTAGTCAAGAAAGCGTAGTGGATACGTTCGATGGGAAGGCCCTTCCGTGCTACGTGAATGGGCTCCTCACTGAACTTTGTCAATGCGTCAGCGACGACTTCTGCGACGGAGTCCCCTACAGCTGCTACGGCTCCTCGAACCAGGGCTACGTATTTTCCATCTGGAACCCAATCTGGAACCGTCGTGACAGATTCAAGCTTCGCGGCTTGATGGACGACTATCTTCTCGGCGACCGCTGTCTTGACCAGCTCGCTTTGGGTAGCTCCAGCACTCTTGGCAAGTTCAGCAAGTTTCCGTTTCATTTCTCCTGCGACTCTGACGTTTATCACGGCCACGCGCGCTGTCACCTGACAAGTAGCTTGGCCGGGGCGCTATATAATCTGTGTAGTCAATTCGTGTAGGCGAATCGTGCATAACCCCTAGGAGCTGACATCAAGGCGGCATGACCTTCGTGCATCCAGCTCATGGCACCGCTAAGAAGCTCGGCCACCTGTTGCTCGATCGGTCAACTCGCCTAGGGTCGTCAATTAGATCGAGCTATGAACAGAACCGCTCGGCGATCCCGCGATAAATCTCAGCTGAGTCCACTACGTCTTTGATGCTGACATACTCGTCAGCAGAATGGGCTACTCCAATGTCTCCAGGACCGAGGATACAGGTTGGAATCGAAGCCAGTTTCGATATGAGGGCGCCGTCGGTCCAGAACGGAAGCCCGATCACAGGGCCCTCCGTACCTCTGACGTCGACGAGCGCCTTCCGCAACACCTGAACAATCTGCGCGTCAGGAGCCGTCTCAAGAGGAGGCATATCATAGGGGCTACGCGCCGTACTGTTGAAGTCGTCCGTCTCGTGCTTGATGCCTTGGAGGATCTCTTCGATCTCGCTCACTACAGATGCGGTCGATTCTCCCGGAAGCGTTCGTCTCTCGAGTCTCAAGAGGCAGCGTTCCGGGATTATGCTCCAGTCCGTGCCGCCCTCAATCGTTGAGGTGTGGATCTTCGCGCTCCCGAGAAGCGGATGGACGCGAGTTCCGAGTCTCTCCTGGAGTTTCTCAAGTCTTGACACAACTTTCGCGGCGTGTGCGATGGCGTCGACTCCCTTCTCTGGAACTGATCCATGCGCTGCTCTTCCCTTGACCTCGACCTCGATCCATACGAAACCCTTGTGGGCTGTTGCAGCCTTCATCTCACTAGGTTCGCCCACGATGGCGGCGTCAGCTCTGTACTCCTGAACAAGTTTCTTGATTCCGGCGCTCTTGTATTCCTCGTCTACGACGGCCGTGAAGATGAGATCTCCATGCAACTTTGCCTCTGATTCGGCAAGAGACTTCAGCGCTCCGATCATGGCCGCGAGCGCTCCCTTCATGTCGCACGCGCCTCTACCGTGTAGTTTGCCGTTCTCTATGAGTGGTCTGAACGGGTCGATCGTCATCCCTTCTATGCCGACGGTATCCATGTGGCCGTTCAGCATCAGGCTCCGCCCACGGCCAGACCCCCTAAGGATCGCGACCACATTCGACCTACCGTCTGCCACAGGCTGCCTCAGTACCTCGAGGCCGCTGATCGAGCTGAGTCGATCATGGATGAGGTCCGACACCGCTGACTCGCCTGGTCCCCTGCCGACTGTGGGGTTGACGCTGTTCGTCGCTACCATGTCCTTCAGCAGTTCTACGACGAAATCCCGGTCAATGCTCTGTGCGGTGACCATACGCATCAGGACCGAATGTTCGTTAGTCCGTGGATTACAAGGTTTCTGCAGACCTGATCAGAAGCATTCCTCAGTCAAGTTCTTGACTTGACGATGATCAAAGCGATCATGCCGACGATGGCCACAGACGACATGACCATGCTGTATGTGAAGGCCGCGCTCATCGAGAAATGATCCCATAGCGCCCCGAACATGAGATTCGCCACGAGCGAACATGCACCGATCACAAGATAATAGACTCCATACGCGGTTCCCTTCAACTCGCTTGAGACAAATGAAGGAACGAGAGCTCGTTGCAGGGTCTCCGAGATCCCTAGATAGGAGCCGTAGATGAACGCGATCGGAAACGCCAGCACAGCGCCTTCAGTCGTCAAGAGCCCGGCCAAAGAGGAGACGAAGAAGACTCCGAAGCCCACGGCCAGAATCTTTTCCCGCCCGAACCTATCAGCTAGCAGGCCTGACGGCAGGCCTGCCACTACAGTCGCTACGTTGAGCGTGGCGTATACAAGAGGAATTGTTCCGCTCTCAACGCCCAAAGCGCCAGCCTTCACTAGGACGAACGAGAAGTTGTAGGCACCCAGCGCGAAGACTCCCATCACGACTAGGAACAGGTTGAACTTTCTGGTGAGAACTGTCCTTGCATTCTTGAACACGCTCGTGGAGGCGCGGGGGCCTCTGCGGTCTTGAACGAAGAACGCGAGAACGATCAGCGCCAAGACTCCTGGAATGAAGGAGATCCAAAACAGCCCCCTCATCCCGAAAAGTGGAAGCAACAGAAATGCGAGGGCGGGCCCGAGGATCGCTCCCAGCTGATCCATCGACCGATGTAGACCGAACGCTCTCCCGCTGCGAGCTTCTCTCACGGATTCGCTGATGAGGGCGTCTCGCGGCGATGTCCGGATACCTTTACCGACTCTGTCGCCCAGTCTGACCGCGAGCGCGTCGGTCCAACTCGTCGCGAAAGCGAACAGAGGCTTAGCGAACGTCGACAGCCCGTAGCCGAGCAGCACAAGGGGCTTGCGGCGACCAATCCGGTCCGAGATCACTCCCGAGAAGACCCGGAAAACGTAGTTCAGGAATTCCGCCGATCCCTCCATCAGCCCAAGTAGCGCCTTCGTCGCGCCGAGCTCAACAACCACGAAGAAAGGCAGAACGCCGAGGATCATCTCAGTTGAGATGTCAGTGAACAGGCTCACGATTCCAAGGTTTGTCACGTTCTTCATTCCGAGCTCTCGGGAAGGCTTCGCCTTCGACGTGTCATACCTCGTGCCCAAGTCAGTGCCCCTCGTGACTCATTGGTGGCGGAAGCACGATGCTCAACGCCACTTGCTTATCTCCCTTCTTCTGCGGTGTCGTCCTTTCGCAAGAATCAAGTGAAGTGCTTGCGCAGCTCCGTTGCGACATCCTCAGGGGAGTCGAAAACCTCGCTTTCATCAAGGAAGTACCGAAGTCCCCACACATCATTCACATTGTGGCTTTGGAAACCGTATCTCGAAGCGATCTTCAGGACCACTGAACCGTAAGGAGAGTTGGCTCCGAACGGGGAAGAGAAGACTACTGCGTTGAAGCTGCGAAGACCTGCTTGGTCGTAGTAGCTCAGCACGCGCGAGAATCCATCTGCCAGATTCGACAAGGTGTCACTCGAAGCGCGTGTCAGATCAGACACGTCAAGGGTGATCGCCCAGACCTCGTCGGAGCCTGTCGGAGAGTACGCCATTATCCAGTCGGAGGCGCCCAAGGATCTAACGTAGCGTTCCTTGCGCGTTTTCTCCTCAGCGACAAGATCCTTCCAGTAGTTCGAGCCGTTCGCCTTCCAGTACTCTTGCGCTTTCAGGTCAACCTCCGTGAGCATGTTGAACGGCTGATCGCTGGCCAGCGCCTGCATGTGA
>CAZUTN010000090.1:3595-4836 GCA_964623365.1 uncultured Candidatus Bathyarchaeia archaeon | reverse complement strand
ACGATCTGCATCGGAAGTGTGCCCCTGAGCACACAATCGACGCTTCGAAGAAGCTAGTCATCCCAGGCCTCATCGACTGCCACGTTCACCTTGCGCAGGCTCTAATTCGAGGCTGCGCCGACGACGCTTCCCTCCTCGACTGGCTTGGCAAGTACGTGTGGCCTCTTCAAGGCAACTACAACGCTGACGATGGAAGAGTCAGCGCGAGGCTCTGTATGCTTGAGATGATCAAGTCCGGAACAACCTCCTTCATCGAGTCAATGATCCACGCGAGGTACGGGTTCGCTGGGATCGCGAAAGCGCTTGAGGAATCGGGGATGCGCGGCTGTTTGGCCAAGACCATCATGGACACGCCCGCCTACGGACGCAAGCAGATGATGCATCCCGGAATGATCGAGGACGGCGAGAGATCCCTCGCCGAAACCATCGAAATGATCGACCGCTGGAACGGCAAGGCCAACGGCAGAATATCCGTCTGGTTCGGGCCACGCTCGCTGGGAGCTTGCAGCAAGGCGCTCTACGAGAAGATCGCCGAAGAAGCGGCGAAGCGAAACGCCGGCATCACAATGCACCTCTGTGAAGTCCAAGAGGATGTCAGGTACGCTCGACGCAAGTTCAGGAAGAGCCCCGTCGCTTTCGCCAACGAGGTCGGGTTGCTTGGCCCGAGGACGGTACTCGCTCATGCGGTCTGGCTCACCGACCGCGACATAGCAACACTCAGCAAGACCCGCACGAACATCTCTCACTGTCCGTGGTCGAACACAAAACTTGCCTCAGGAATAGCGCGCGTCCCAGAGATGCTCAAGAAGGGCGTGAATGTGGCGCTCGGATGTGACGGAGGCCCAAGCAACAACGCCTACGACATGATCAGAGAGATGAAACTGGCGGCGTCCATACACAAAGTCAGACTGTACGACCCGATGACGATGCCCGCCGAAACGGTTCTTGAGATGGCCACCATTCGCGGGGCACGAGCGATTGGCATGCAGGACAAACTCGGCACACTGGAGCCGGGCAAGCTCGCGGACATCGCCCTCGTGAACTTAGACAGCGTCCACATGGTTCCAAACAACAACTACGTCTCCGACCTCGTCTACGCGGGCTGCGGAGCCGATGTCGATACCGTCATAGTCGACGGAAAGATAATCATGGAGCAACGAAACGTGAAAACCCTCGACGAGCGCGAGATCGTTCAGCAGGCACGCGAGAAAGCCAGCGCGCTCCTAGAGAGAACTGGTTTG
>CAZUTN010000090.1:2293-3495 GCA_964623365.1 uncultured Candidatus Bathyarchaeia archaeon | reverse complement strand
ATGGCCCACAACGGCGGAATAGGCATCATCCACCGCTTCATGCCCGTCGAGCGGCAGGTCGAAGAAGTACTGAAGGTCAAGCGAGCCGAGAGCGTCATCATAGAGCGTCCATACACGACCGCCCCAACCGCGACCATGGCCCAAGCAAAGAGGCTGATGCAGGAAAAAGGAGTGAACGGACTCCTCGTAGTTGACGCTGACGAAAGACTGCTTGGCATTCTTACGGCCCGAGACTTGCTCTTCGAGGATAACCCCGCCAGAAGAGTCTCAGAATTGATGACGCCGATGAAGGACCTCCACACAGCAAAGACAGGAACGTCGGTTGATGACGCAAGGCAGTTGCTGCGCAAGTACAAGGTTGAGAAGCTCCCCCTCATCGACGAGGAAGGGCGTCTCCGCGGCTTGATCACGAGCAAGGACATGGTTACGCTTGCTGAGAGGCCGCAGGCGTGCAAGGACTCGAAGGGGCGGCTCATCGTCGGCGCCGCGGTTGGGATACGCGAAGGCGTCTTAGACAGGGCTAGAGCTCTCGTCGAGGCCGGCGTCGATGCCCTCGTAGTGGATGTCGCGCATGGGCATTCTGATAGAGTCCTCGAAGTCGTCAGGAAACTCAAGAAAGAGCTCAGTCACGTCGACGTGATCGCTGGCAACGTGGCGACGCCCGAAGGAACCAAAGACCTGATCGCGGCGGGCGCGGACGCGGTGAAAGTCGGAATCGGTTCAGGCTCCATATGCATAACGAGGATCGTAACGGGAGCGGGTGTTCCGCAACTGACCGCGATTCTGGAATGCGCCAAAGTCGCAGGAGAGCTCAAGGTTCCGATAATTGCGGATGGCGGAATCAGAAACTCCGGGGATATGACGAAGGCTTTGGCGGCTGGTGCATCAACTGTAATGATTGGAAGCTTGCTGGCTGGCACAGAAGAAAGTCCAGGAGTGACTGTGATGCGAAACGGAAGAAAGTACAAGCTTCACAGGGGAATGGCGTCCGTCGGCGCCTCCATGAAGCGAGGAACCCAAGAGGCAGAGGATGACTCGGCGCTCTTGGAGTACGTCGCCGAAGGCATCGAGGCGTTCGTGCCGTACAGAGGCAATTCGAACGAAATAATCACACAGTTGGTAGGCGGAGTCCGCTCGGGCATAAGCTACTGCGGCGCCAGAACACTCGCCGAATTGTGGCAGAACGCGTCGTTCGTTCGCTT
>CAZUTN010000090.1:0-2193 GCA_964623365.1 uncultured Candidatus Bathyarchaeia archaeon | reverse complement strand
GTGGCTATCCCGGTTGGCTTTCAGAGGCTTCACGCGCTGTGATTCAGACCGAGGATGGGCCCGCCAAATTGATGACGGGCACCGTCAAGCGAAAGCGTCATCGAGCAGTTTAGAAGGGTCAGAAATTCTAGTCGACTGTTTAGCGGTTCGGGTGAAGGAGATGGCGTACGTGGCTCGGCTGCGCTGCACCAAGTGTGGGCGGACATACAAGCCGCAGGATCGTATGCTATCATGTGGGGCGGACGAGGGCCGGCTTGATGTGGAGTACGACTACGACGCCGTTGCCAGCAAGGTCAGTCGGTACCTGTTTGAGCGCCGCCACGGGGGTCTCTGGAAGTATCATGAGCTTCTCCCGATCGAGAATGAGAAGAGCATCGTCAGCCTCGGCGAGGTTCAGACTCCACTCCTTCGCTGCAAGAACTTCGGCAAGACGCTCGGATTGAGCAACCTGTACGTCAAGGACGAGACGAAGAATCCTACAGCCTCGTTCAAAGACCGACCCATGACGGTTGGGGTGTCAAAGGGTGTTGAGCTGGGATTCGACACAGTCGTCTCTGCCTCCAGTGGGAACGCGGCGGCGGCGCTGGCCGCCTACTCAGCCAGAGCTGGGCTCACATGCTACACGTTTGTACCGGAGATGGCCAGCCCCGGAAAGATTGCCCAGCTGAACATGTTCGGCGCGCACGTAGTCAGACTGAGAGGGCTTGAGAGCGGCGTGGACCCGACCTTCGCGATGCTGAGGCTTGTCTGCCAGCGTTTCGGTTGGTATCCGTGCCCAAGCGCGGGACCCTTTAACCCGTACCAAGCCGAGGGGCCGAAGACCATGTCATACGAGATCGCTGAGCAGCTAGGTTGGAAGAGTCCGGACTGGGTATTCGCAGGGGTCGGCGGCGGCGGACTGCTTGCCGGAAACTGGAAGGGATACCAAGAACTCAAACGCCTCGACCTGACCAAAGGTTCACCTAGAATGATCGCCGTCCAGTCCACGGGGTGCGCGCCGCTAGTCAGAGCCTTCGAGGAGAAGACGGATCCCCACAAGATAGCCCCGTGGGAGCATCCGGACTCCGTTGCCACTGGCCTGATGGATCCATTCCCGTGGGACGGAGACGCCGCGCTCAAAGCGCTACACGACTCCTCAGGAATCGCGGTCAAGGTCTCGAACGAAGAGATACTCGACTCGCAGAGAACGCTGGCGAAGAGTGAAGGAATATTCGCCGAGCCGTCAGGAGTGGCCGTCTTGGCGGGTCTGACAAAACTCAAGGATCGAGGCTTGATCGCAGGCGATGACTGCGTCGTGATCGAGATCACAGGTAGTGGCCTGAAAGACTTGAGCGTGATCGGATCAGCGGACGCGCCTTTGATCGATCCCGACATCGACGCCCTACAGAAAGTCATCCGTCTGAAGCAGTGACCGCGAATCCTCATTCGGCCTTCTAGCGTGATTTCTTCTTTTCGCCCATCGTCAGCGCCAGCACAGCCATCTTCGTGTAGAGGCCGTTCTCGGCTTGCGGGTAGATTCGGGAGCGCGTTCCATCCATGACAGCGTCGCTTGCCTCTTCTCCCCTCAGTGCAGGCAGGACGTGCATGACTATCGCTCGCTTGTCAGCCATCTCAAGCATCTGCTCTGTCAGCGACCAGTGCCTGTACTTCTCATGCAGTTCTGCTTCGCGTTCCTTTCCGAAGCTGCTTGCGCCAGCCTCAAGTAGCGCTTTGCTCGCCCAGTTCCTGGGGAAGATCGCGTCAGCGCCTTCGAGCGCCGTCTTCAGATCATGTGAGACAGTGAAGGTTCCGCCTGATGCGGCTGTGTTCTCTGAAGATGTTGTGATGATCTTGTCGTCGATTTCGAACCCCTCAGGATGAGCCAGAACGACATCGTATCCGAATCGAGAGGCGATGAGAGCATCTTCTTGAATGCTGCATCTTCCGCGGAAGCCTTTCGAATACGCCCACATGATGACGTACTTCTTCCGCGCTTTCGCTCCAAACTCGTCGCGTAGCGTCATCAGGTCAGCGAGGCCTTGAGTCGGATGGTAAGTGCAGCAAGCCATGTTGATGACTGGAATGTTCGCGTGCTTCGCGTACTCTCTTACGACAGCTACGCCGCGACCGTAGACGTAGTCGATGATTTCATCGAGAATCCTAACGCCTAGTCCGTGACCGTATCGCTCGTACATCTTCGCCACATCTCTAATC
>CAZUTN010000089.1:0-4905 GCA_964623365.1 uncultured Candidatus Bathyarchaeia archaeon | reverse complement strand
CAAGAGATATGGCTTCGAGGCCAAAATCGCCTCTGTAAGATCCGTCGAAGTGCCCGTCCTGAAGTTGGATGAGAAGAGAGACGAGGTCAAAGCGCTGTTGCTGGCTGAATCAAAGAAGGCCTTGGACGAAGATGGCGCTGACACGATAATATTGGGATGCACAGGCTTGGTGGGGATGGCAAGAGCGCTGCAGGAAGCACTGAAGGTTCCCGTAGTTGACCCTACCATAGCGTCATTGAAGCTTGCTGAAGCACTAGTCGACATGAAGCTTTCGCACACCAAACTTGTCTATCCGGAACCTCCGCCAAAGGAGAGACGATTCTAGCCTCTGACAAGTTGACCCCTTCCCGCGTCTTTCTGACAGAACTCACAAGCCGTACGCAATCACGACTTGATGGACACCAGATAGTATTTCGCCCACCGGCTGGGCATCCTAACCACTTCTATCCCTTCGTAGTCAACGTTGTAAATCTTGAAGGCGAGCTTCTTCGGATCTTGGCCCGTGCGCCTGATCTGGTGGAAAAGGGTGTAAAGAAGACTCTGCACGGTTCTCTTGAGATCTGAGCGAATTCCTTCAAGACGCTTGGGATTCTTCTCGAAGAATTCTTCAACCTTCTTCGCGATTCTATAATTGGCCAACTCCCCGATCAGCCATGCAGCGGGGACCACTCCGACTGTCGATATGACGAGCCACTCTCCAAACGGTCCATATGACAGTCGCAGTACGAATCTCGCCACAACGAGTATCAACGCGACGGAAGTATATACTGAGGTCAGAAATCGGAATACTATGCGAACCCGAGTCAACCTCACAACTCCGGGAATTGAAGCCGGCACACTCGCCATCTTGTCCAAGCTCAGCCGAATTTCCTTCCATTTCCCAGCTATCTCTCCACCCAACGCTCCTTTCTGGATCGCCTTGTCAACCGTTGCTGGATTCTCGAATAGATTGATCCTGTATCCGTCAAGCAGCAAGATCAACGCCGCAAGTGAGGTCACGTTGGGAGCGGCTGCGAGATTGGAGTGCTTGGTCATCTTTCACCTAGCCACTTCCCTTGGCGATGATCAATTTTAACACAGCGGCCTTGTCTCAAGAGCCTATGAAGCTTGCCTTAGCAAGGATCCCAAGGTTGTGGACTAAGAGGCGAGTGATGAGTTCTTTCGCTTGCACACGGGTTTGAGGCTTGTTAGGCAGTGGCCCGTGGTTCGTTTGAAGGTTAGGAAGCCTGGCAGTAGAATAGCGTCCACGGCCTTCGCTGCATTGAGGGGAGCTTCTGGGTCAGTGGCATCGAAAGCTCAAGAGCTCTAGACAAGAACGGCCACCGCACGGGTAGGCTTATATACTTTTTGAAGGGCGGCTATGAAATAGAATATTTCAGGCAGGAGAATTCATTGTCAGAAAAACCGCTAATATTCGCTAGAGAAGCATCAGGTCTAACTCGAGAAATAGGACCTTGGTCAGTTCTGTTCTTTCCATTGAAGGCTTCGATAAACCCTTGGTACTTTCTGTTGATAGCCATCATGCCGTTCATGTTTCCCGGAGCCAACATCGTCATCTCCTTTCTGCTAGCAGGAATCGTGGTAATAATATACGGCGTTGCGCTCGCGCTTCAATGCGTCTGCATGCCACGTGCTGGAGCAAACTACGTGGTCATAGCTCGTGGTCTGCATCCTCTCTTCGGAATGATGGAAGGGTGGCGAGCTATCGTGTGGAACCCGATAGCCAACGCCACGTGTTCCTTCCTTGCGGCAGGATTTCTTACGACGGCCCTCCTAGCCATGGGAGGGTTGCTTCAGAATCCTTCGCTCTCTGCTGCCGGTCAAGCGTTAACAAGTACAGAAGCACTGATAGGAATAGGTTTGGCGCTAGTCGTCGTCGGGGGTCTCATTGACTTCTTCGGCGCCGCTACATTGAAGAGATCGATGGTTATTCTCAGCGGGATAACAATAATCGGCACTTTGATGATGATAGCGGTCTTCTTGGCACATCCTCCAGCCAGTGTTCCAGCAGCTTGGGATTCTGTCTGGGGTAGCGGGGCATACAACGAGATTGTTAACGTAGCAAAAGCGAACGGTTGGAAGTCAGCGCCATTCAGCTGGGACGCAACGATTGGATGCGTTCTTGTTGCCAGAGGGTTTCTCTACCCAGATAACGTGTCACCGCTCACAGGAGAAATGTCGTCGCCTACTAGGACAATAATGGTGGGAATTGGACTGTCCGGAGTTGTCCTAGCGCTGTTTGCAGTTGGGGCCTCTGGATCGCTGATGTACTCCTACGGCGATTTCGTATCTATGTACAATTTTGTAACCAGCGGGTATGCAAGTCAACTGAGTATCAATCCAGGGTTGAGTCCCAACCTATCAGTGTTCGCTGCTTCTTTGACGCCCAACCTGACTCTTTCAAGCATTATGCTTCTGATTCCCTTCATATCAATAATAGGTCTCATTCCTCACGGCTACTTCTGGACCACCAGGCCGATGTTCGCCATGGCTTTCGATAGATATATGCCAAAGACAATGGCTTATGTGTCTCCGAGATGGCATGTTCCTACACATAGCTGGATCTACTGCTTTCTGATGCAAGTGGTCTTCGTTGTTGTCGCAGCTTTCTACCCCATCATATTGTCGGTGAGCCTGTTCATCTTGGGCACTTTGCTGGTCATTTGGTGGTCGCTGTCGGCGGTAACCCTACCATTCCAGAGACCGCGTATCTATGAGAGAGGATTCAAATGGGAAATCGCCGGTTTTCCGGTGATGGCCATCATAGGCTTTGTCTCAGCAATACTCGAGTACGTGATACTGTACACGGGAGTTGCAACAGTAAGTACAATGTCGATCTACATAACTGTGGCAATCATGGGACTGGGAATACTAGGATACATGATCTTTAGCTCTCGGAACAGGAAGATGGGTCTAGAGCCGGAGAAGATCTTCTCCGAGGTGCCACCAGAGTAGAACACGAGTATTCCCTACCCTTCCTCTTTTTTATGCTTCAACGCGCCAGAACTCGAACTTCTTGGGCGGAATATCAATAACATAGCCCCTTAGCAGCCCAGATTCGTACTCTGAGCCAGGATTAATGCAAACCGTTCTTCCAATCTGTTCGAAGCCGCATGATTCATGTATATGCCCGTGCAACGTCAGAAAAGGCTGATATCGTTCGATGACGCTCCTGACGGCCTCGCTCCCTACATTTGTGCTGACTGGATTCCCGAACTGCGTGACCTGCTTCTTGTTCTTGTCAAGTTTAGGCGCGACATCAATAACAGTGTTCAGCGGAGGGGCGTGAAAGTTGCAGATCAAGTTGTCATATTTCTCAACTCTCTTGAACTCTTTCTCAAGCCTCTTTCTCAACTCTTCTTCAGAGCATTGGCGCGGCGTGTTCCATGGAGTAGGGTTCGTCCACTCACAGCTTATGAGTTGATGAACTCCATCGATGTCCACGACTCTATCAAGAGGGTAGATTACTCTCTCACTTGCTTTCAACACCTCATCTATCTCGAAGCGATCATCATTGCCGGCACTCACGATCACTTTGATACTCTTGTCCAGACCGTTTGCCATCTCGAGCCACTCGCGCAGAGCGTCCTTCATCATAGCATTGAAGCGCCTATCGACCTCTTCCGGGTGGGCCTTCAGCTCTTCAACCTCCTTCGGTGTGGTCTCAAACGGGTACCAGCCCCTACCACGCATTTTGTCCATCGCAGCTTTCACCTCGTCCGCTGTATGTGCGACTTCCTCCCTACCCAAAGGCGCGTAGTACCATTCATCGTCTTTGCGTTTTACGATAGGCACGATTGCTTTTCCAGTCAGGTCCCCGCACATCATCAGGACATCCGCCTTGTGGTATCCTCCCATTTGGAGGAACTTCTTCCAGACGATTTGACTTCCGTGGACATCACAAGCGTAGAAGATTCTAGTCAAACACTTCGCCCTCGGCCCGACCGGGCTGCATATGCCCCCCGAGCCACAATATAAGATATCGCAGGTAAGGCTTTTACGCAACATGCATTCATGCCGATACTCCAACCGGGGAATGCACTACGACTGAACAGTCACATCCGCGAGCCGACTTTGCGGAGGAAGCATTGCGAATTGTGAAGAGTGCGGAGGAGAGAGGCATACTTCTAAGAACCATGGGGGCCACGGCGATCAGAATCCACTGCCCCAAATTCACCAACCTCCACAAGTCTTTGGGGAGAGAGCTGACAGATCTAGACCTTGTAGGATACAGCAAACAGGCCGGCAAATCCACCAAGATGATTCTCAGCATGGGTTACGAACAGCGGATGCTCCAGCCATTCTACAGACAGGAGAACAGACAAATCTACATAGACAACTTCAACAAACGCGTTGTCGATCTTTTCTACGACAAGATCGTGATGTGCCACACGATCAACTTCAACAATCGGTTGGAGGTCGACTTTCCAACAATTCCTCTGGCTGAATTGCTATTGACGAAGATGCAGATATTCGAGTTCACTGAGAAGGATTTCAAAGACACAATAGTCCTATTAAGAGAGCACGAAATAGGAGAGACTGATAATGAAACAATCAACTGTGCATACATTGCAGAGATTATGTCGGATGACTGGGAGTTCTACTTCACAGTAACTAACAGCCTCAACA
This sequence comes from uncultured Candidatus Bathyarchaeia archaeon, assembly GCA_964623365.1. Taxonomy (GTDB): domain Archaea; phylum Thermoproteota; class Bathyarchaeia; order 40CM-2-53-6; family 40CM-2-53-6; genus CAVPLU01. Next base: position 276 of record CAZUTN010000089.1, on the reverse strand, counting down.
AAGTCGAAAAGCTGGTGGCTGGGGTGCCCTCCATCGGTGAGGAGGACAGGTCAGACGTCAGTGCGAAGATCAGAAAGATTTCCGACTACATCGAGAGCCGACCAAAGTCTCTCAGATGGAAGATGCGAGCCAAGATCGGGACAAAGAAGAAGTGGTACAGGGAAGTCGGCTCCTTCAAAGGCGCAACTCAAGAACCAAGTACCTCCTGAGACATTGTTGGTCAGTGCTGGGAGTGAGATTCGAACCCGCGAGACCGAGACGAACAGACGCGCCGGA
>CAZUTN010000088.1:0-4978 GCA_964623365.1 uncultured Candidatus Bathyarchaeia archaeon | reverse complement strand
ACCGAGATGATCAGTATCGCCAAACCTGCGATATGCGCGATGGTGCACAGCGGACAGATGGACCTGAGCAGGAAAACCTCGGTATAGACGAAGGCCGCCACGCCGGCGGCGCCCAGCAGCGACCACGCCACTACGCCACGCATGAACCTGCCATCTCGCCACGCCACCACGATCAACCCAGATACTATGATGAACCACCCGAGGCCGAGCAAGGCGACGGAGACGCCGTAGAAATACGCGTACTCGCTGTAGATGACTTCATCGCAGGAGAATAGGCTGAAGTCGCCGACCGGGCAACTGGTGGGTGGCACCAGCGAGAGATATGTGAGGTACGCCGACACCAACAGGCCTGCAACGGCGAACCCCGCCATGCTCCAGAAAACCACGCTTCTGTTCATCGCCCAACCGCCGACTACAGTCATTGAACCGCGATCGTCCGACGCGCTGAGCTGAACGTTGATATATTGATTCCGGTCGTCGTCCGTCTCCGGTCGGTACGTTGCGTTATCGAAGGGGAAGGCTTATTCGAGAGGCCGGTGATCATCAAGGTGACATACATGACCTTGGTGATAAGAGGTCTTGACGACAAGACGAAGCGGTCCCTTAAGGCCGAAGCCATCAGGCGTGGTCTGAAACTTGCTGAAGCCGTAAAGGAAGCCTTTCAACTTTGGCGATCGTACGACCGAGACGCTCCGACTCTCTCCGAAAGGGAGATCAACAACGCTGCCTACAACGCCTTGCGCCAAGAACTCGACAAGTACGCTGGCAAGACCATCCTCATCGCTGAGGGGAGACTTCTCGGAACATATGAGAGTCCACGTTCTGCGGCCGCGGATTTGAAGACAAGAGCACCACAAGCGCAGCATGCAATCGTGACAGTCATCGGCAAGGACAAGAGAGAGGAATTGGAATGGCTGGGCGGCTCTTTGAATGTCTAAAATGCTGGTCGAACATGGATGGAACTCGACCGGCAATTCCGGTAACTCTCAGCACTCTAAATGGGCGACGGGTGCTCGACAAACAACCGCTGCCTATTGACACGGGATTCGCTGGTGCGGCGCTCTTGGCGCGAGACACCTTCAGCTACTTCGAAAAGGCAGAGCTTCCTGAATCCGAATCGCACATCTACCGGACTCTCATGGGTACTGTTCCCATGCGGACTGCCCGTGCTCTGGTGAGACTTCCCCTCGGAGATGAGACGGAGATTCTTGTGGATACACCGAAATACGGAGCGGGAAAGTCACTAATCGGCTTGCGGCTGCTGAGCGCGGTCGAACTACTCCTGAGGGGAAAGAAATCAGAGACATGTCTCCTGAAGGAAAGAAGATAGGCACATTCAAGTCTTTGACTCTCTCCGCGACTGAAGTCGGGAGCTTGCGCTCGCCCCACTATGGTCAAGGAGCTATCCGTTGGCTCGAATCACTACTGTGAAACCTTTCAAGACATTACCGCGGCATCGAATGTTCTTGATCCAGCCAGGTCCTCGCGTATTCGGATATGCGTCCCAAGGCTTTGCGCGGCGCGCAGGCGCCTCACATCTGGGCGAAGCGTGCATGAATCGCAGTCGAGCATCAGTCTACGACGATGTTGAACTCATCTGCGGGAAGATTGTCGGCTAGACCCATCTTCGTTTGATCTGAGGGATCTTGTCGAAGTGCGGGGAGTCGGTTACGCATACGACGTTGGTGATAAGAGGCCTCGACGAGAAGACGAAGCGGTCCCTTTTTTCTCGGGATGCCCGACCTATTCTCTCCCAATAATTTGGTCATGCTGGCGATAGCTGTCCTATTGTGCGTCGGAATCCCGTACGTGGCAATCTTCGGCGAGAAGGAGAGACCCTATACTGCGACAGCTAGGCCGAGTCCGTCTCCCCCGCCAAGCTATGATACTTCCAGAGTTTCCGAGCCTCAGCCAACTTACCAGCCGCCTTCATCAGACCATCAAGCAGCCTTTTCCTACGAATCCGCTAAGCCCGTGAGCGCCGAGACTGTAGAGATAAGGTCCGAAGAAGAAGAGAAGTCTGCAATCATGGAGAAGGCAGGGGGCTACTCGTACAGGGGAGAGATGCCGAAGAGGAAGAGAATCGATCTGCGCCAGACACTCGGCTCGGAACGAGCGGTTGCAGGATAGAGCTTTATAAGCTGAGAAATTATATTTTATGTATAGTTGGTAAGTGTGTCAGCTGCGAACAGCACAAAGAATGTAAGAGCCGGGCTCACGAGGAACGAGACCCTCCTTCTCTCTTCCCTGTCCGAGAAAGGCAGGACAATCTTCAGGCTTAAGGACGTTTCCGAGGAGCTGAAGTGCTCCTACGAGTATGCCAAGGTGCTCGTGAACAATCTCGCGAAAAAGAAGTGGGTCTTGGTTCTGCGCAGGGGCGTCTACCTCATAGTTCCACTGAGCGCGGGAGTCGAGCCAAAGTACACAGAGCACGAGTTCGTGATTGCCTCCCACCTGGTCTCCCCTTATTACATCGCGTACTGGAGCGCCCTGAATTTCCACGGCCTCACTGAGCAGACCCCTTTCACTGTTTTTGTGGCAACGACAAAGAGGGCGAAGAGCAGGGAGATTCTCAACACCAGGTACAGTTTCGTGACATTGGGCAGCAGGAAGTTCTTCGGCTTCGTACCTACAGCTGTCGGTGCCTACAAGGTCAACCTCTCAGACCGCGAGAAGACGCTGGCTGATGCGCTCGATCACCCTGAGTACTGCGGAGGCATTAGCGAGGTGGCGAAGTGCCTGTGGAACGCAAAGGACAAGCTCTCCCCCGAAACCGTGGTGAAGTACGCTGAGAGAATGAAAAACACTGCGATAATGAAGAGGCTCGGATATCTGGCTGAGACTCTGGACATAGGGATTGATGCAAAGACACTGTCACGGATGAAGAGGGCTATTGCCCCCGGCATCTCGCCGCTCGACCCGACCATGCCTAGGAAGGGGAGCTACACGACCAAGTGGAATCTCATGTTGAATGTCTCCAAGGGTGCTCTTGAGGAGTGGAGGAGAGGCTTCTGATTACTGCCGAGCAGGTGCGGAAGATAGCAGCAGAGAAAGGGCTTATCGCTGGAGTCGTCGAGAAGGACTACGCGCTTTCCTGGCTCCTGAAAGAGATCTACGGAACCGGTGGGCTCAAGGACAGCTTTGTTCTCAAGGGCGGCACTGCGATAAGGAAGGTGTACTTCCCCCAGACATGGAGATTCTCCGAAGACCTTGACTTCACCGTCATAGGCGACAAGAACTCGGAGAGCATAAGGGAGCGGATGCAGAAGGCGTTTGAATCACTCCGCGAAGAGTGCGGCATTGACTACTCGTTCGACTCCTTCCACCCGACCGAGGGTTCGATAGTTGCCAATGTCCAGTTTCTCGGTCCCTTGAACTTCAGGAACAGGATAAAGCACGACATCACATTGAAGGAGAAGATGGTGCTTGAGCCGGAGCGGCGGAGTGTGGACACGGGCTATCCCGACCTGCCTGCGTTCGGAGTTATCGTTTACTCCCTTACGGAGATTCTGGTCGAGAAGATAAGGAGCATCATGCAAAGGGGTTATTCGCGCGACTACTATGATGTCTGGAAGCTGGTGAGGGAGGATCGGTTCAAAGAACGTGAGGTCAAGTCGCTTCTAGTTCGGAAGTGCGAGCTCAACGAAGTCAAGTATCAGCCTGAGTTGCTCTTCGAAAAAGACAGGCTGGACGCAGTGCGCTCTTTCTGGACCCAGGGCCTCGCTCACCTGACCAGAGAACTGCCCGACTTCGAGGCGGTGGTTAGTGAACTCAGGCAGAGGCTCAGTTTCCTACAGTAGGCCCGTTCGATTCATTCTGTCATGACCCATCTTCGTTTAACTTGAGGGATCTTGTCGAAGTGCGCGGAGTCGGTTACGCATACGAGCTTGTGGAGGTTGCTCGTGGCAGCGATGAGACTGTCGGCCATGGGTATGTTCGCGTTGTTTCTGACTTTGGCTGCGTGCTTCAGCTGCGCTCCGCGAATGGCTATCAGGTCATCCACAGGGATTGTCCTGAACTCGTTTCTGATACGCGAGACTCTGGTCTCCGCTGTCTCTTTTCCTTCTCTTTCAAGTGAAAGCTTGTATAGCTCGTAGAGAGTTATCGTCGAGACGAATCTCGTATCATACTTCCGCATCAACTCTAGTAGTCGTTTGTGCACCAGCGGCTCGGCTGAAGTGAAGAAATGGATGAAGAAGCGCGTCTCGAAGAGGGCGCTAGACATTTTCCCTCCTCAGCTCGTCGAGGCGCTTCAACATCTTGCGGGTGGTCCAGTGCTTCGACGCGGAGCCTGCCAGCTCACCAAAGCTTCCCTCTTCCCTCGCTCGCCTAACCAGGATGCCTTCATGCCGCGGTATGAACTCGAGTTTCGTATGCATCGTTATGTTGTAGCGTTTCCTGATTGCGTGCGGAATAGTGACCTGCCCCTTCGACGTGATTCTCCTCGAGCCAGCTGGGATGTCAGGCACCTCCGTGCTTCCTCGTTTGCTCCTTGAGACTTTCTCTCTCGATGGCAACCGCGATCTCTTCCAGGCTAGGGTATGCAGTAAGAACGCAGTTCTTACTTTTCAACCTTGCCCGGCCCGTCACGCTTCGAGTTGCGCTCTAGACGACAGATCAAGTAGTACAGTAACGTTAGCGAGAGAAGATGAACGTGATTTCGCGTTGGGCAATCCGTTGAAGTCGAGCGCGCACCTGTCATCGCATGTCCAGAAGGGTTTGCCTTCGCGTGGGCTGCTGGTCGCTTTGAACATTGAGCTAGGAAGCCTGAGAGGATCAGATCGGCGGCAAGCGTTAAGTAGGCGCCGATTCAGTGGATCGAGCTGGTTTCTCAATGATGATCCGGATTCCAAGAACGTCAGTGCTCTGTGCTCTCTTGTTCTTGTCGTTGTTGCTGGTTCATGCGCCACAAGTGTTTGCTCAGGGGTACTACTCGTACGATGAGAAGACAGGAAGTTGGATTTGGGTCTCCAAGGCT
>CAZUTN010000087.1:2008-4986 GCA_964623365.1 uncultured Candidatus Bathyarchaeia archaeon | reverse complement strand
AACAGGATCAAACCCAGATGGCCACCGCACGGAACGGTCGGCGGCATCACGAGACAGCATGAGTTCACCGATCTACTGAGAGAAGTAATGATTGGACTGGGCTTTCAGGAGGTGCTCACGTTCACCCTTTCGAATCCATACAAGCTCTTCACACGGATGAAACTCATGCCCGAGAACGTCGTGGAACTCCAGAATCCACGAGTCCAGACTCTCACGTGTCTTAGGAACTGGCTTATTCCAAGTCTAATGGAGATCCTCTCCGCTAATGTGCACGTCTCCTATCCGCAGCAAGTATTCGAGGCTGGAGACTGTGTTGTCCGAACGGGTTCCAAGATCGAGGAGGTCGCGAAACTCGCCGGGGCATCCTGCCACGCCGAGGCATCTTTCACTGAAGCAAAAGCTTCGGTAGATGTTCTTCTGCTGAACCTCGGTCTGGAATACCGAGTTGCCGAACTTGACCACGGAAGTTTCTTGGAAGGGAGGGCGGCTTCAGTCTACGTCGGAGAGGAGCAGGTTGGAATTGTGGGCGAGCTTCACCCGCAGGTGCTCGAGAACTGGGGAATCCAGAACCCAGCCGCAGCCTTTGAGTTTGACGCACGGACATTGTGCATAGCCGCAACGAACCGTTAATCTATCACGCTGGAAACATTCAGGGCATGGGCACCAGAAACAGCCCACCTCTGAGAGAGCCGACTCAGTGGGGCGACGCCCCTCGATGAAGTTCGCGTGTTAGTGTCGTGGGCGAAAGGGCAGGAGCTCAAGCGCGCCTTGAGTTCTTGCCCGCGGTGAAACCCGCGCTATCATTTAAGAGGTCTGCACGTCAACTCTCTTGGTGAGGTTTCGTCTTGGACGTAGAGCAACGGCTTCAGCTGATCTTGCGAGGCACGGAGGAAGTCATCACAGAAGATGAACTGAGACAGCTTCTGGAGACGGCGGCTTCTCCGAAAGCCTACTGGGGCTTCGAGCCGAGTGGCGGAATGCACATCGGAACAGGGCTTATCTGCGGGGGCAAGATCAAAGACATGATAGACGCCGGCTGCCAATTCACAATCTTCCTCGCGGATTGGCATGCATGGATCAACAACAAACTGGGCGGAAATCTGGAGAGCATTCGCGTGTGCGGGGAATACTTCAAGCGTTGCTTCACCGGGTTGGGAATTCCTCCGGACAAGGTCAGATATCGTTGGGCTTCCGAGCATGCAAGCAGCATCGACTACTGGGAGAAGGTGATCCGGATAGCCAAGTCAAATTCCACAAAAAGGATACGCAGGGCTCTTCCAATCATGGGCCGAGAAATGGAGACCAGAGATGTCGAGGCAGCCGCAATGTTCTACCCGTGCATGCAAGCGGCGGACATATTCCAGCTGGATCTCGACATCGCCTGCGCGGGAATCGATCAGAGAAAAGCGCATGTAATAGCGCGTGAATCGGCGCGGAAATTGCGCGCGAAGATGCCGATTTCGCTGCACACGTATCTTCTGCCTAATCTACGGGGAGGGTCACAGTATCATTCTGTGAAGAGCGCGCCAGGCAGGTTTGATGCGAATCGGAAGATCGACTCCGAGATCAGAAGCAAGATGGCAAAAAGCACTCCGGGAAGTGCGGTCCTCGTTCATGAGGGCCCCGAAGATGTCAGAAAGAAGATCAGGTCCGCGTACTGCCCGCCCAAGGAGACCGACGACAATCCTGTCCTTGAAATGGTTCGCCTGATCCTGCTACCGCAGATGGGCAGCCTAGAAGTCGAGAGGCCAACGAAGTATGGCGGCAACATCAGATTCGAGAAGTACGAAGAGGTCAAAAAAGCATACGCATCAGGTCAACTTCATCCGCAGGACCTCAAAGACGGCGTCGCCAAATCGCTTTCTGACAGACTTGAAGGTGTCCGACAAGAGCTAGCCAAGGATCCCGAACTGCTGAGACATGTCACGGATATGGAGATCACGCGGTAGGACTCCAGTGTGAATTGAGCGCTGAAGAGCGACGGCTTGAAGCCGTCACACGACTCATCGAGACCGTTGCGGCCCACTCGAAACGAGGAGTGCCAGTGATCGTTGAGGGGCCAAAGGATGTGAGGACCCTTCGTAGGCTCGGGATCGCAGGTCCCGTATTCTGCGCCAAGTCCCGTCGCCTCGGACTCGTTGACTTTCTCGACTCGATAGCGACTCACTCAGAGGCAATAGTACTGACGGACTTTGACAAGGAAGGTCGTGCGCTCGCTTGGCGCTTGCGAAGAGATCTGTCTCAGATGCGGGTGAAGGCAAACGTTGAGATCTGGAAGCAGCTGAAGGCGCTCGTTCGGTCGGAGATCGTCGGAATTGAGAATCTGTCAAGTTACCTTGACAGACATGCCGCAGGCGCGCTTCTGGGGACCAAGCGATATCAACGTGGCTAGAGTGTTCCTGCAATGATCTCGATCATGTCGACAAGACGGTTTGCGTAACCCCACTCGTTGTCGTACCAAGCGAGGACTTTTGCCATCTTGCCGTCGAGGACCATGGTGGATAGCCCGTCTATGATGCAGGAATGTGGGTTGCTGATGATATCCACAGATACCGGAGGCTCCTCCGAGTATTCCAGGACACGCTTAAGGGCTTCTTCGGCGGCAGCTTTGAAGGCGCCATTGATCGTCTCAGACGAGGCCTCCTTCCGCAATTCGGCTACGAAGTCTATCAGTGAACCGTCGGGCACCGGGACCCGATACGCGATCTCGTCAATGTTCCCCTTCAATTCCGGGAAAAACTCAGTCGTCGCCTTGGTCGCGCCTGTCGTCGTCGGTATTATGGACAGAACTGCCGCCCGTGCGCGCCTGAGATCTCTGTGCGGAAGATCGAGGATTCTTTGATCATTGGTGTACGCGTGCGCAGTGCTCATCAATCCGCGCACGATCCCAAAACTCTCGTGAGGAACCTTGAGGACGGGCGTCACGCAGTTCGTGGTGCATGACGCCAACGAGATGATTTGGTGAATCTTCGAATCGT
>CAZUTN010000087.1:0-1908 GCA_964623365.1 uncultured Candidatus Bathyarchaeia archaeon | reverse complement strand
GAATCGTTCACTCCCGGCACAATGGTAACGTCGGGGTTCGACGCGGGCGCAGATATCACGACTTTCTTAGCTCTTGCCCCAAGGTGCTTTGACACGCTATCCCGGTCCGTGAAGAGGCCCGTGGATTCTAGGGCGACATCGACGCCTAGCTCGGACCAAGGCAGTTCCTGGGGACCTCCGTGCGATAGAACTCTCACCTCTTTCCCGTCGACGGAGAACCCGCCTTGCACAAGTCCTACCTCAGCATCGAGCTTGCCAAAGATCAAGTCGTGCTTGAGAAGATGAGCGAGCGTCTTCGCGTCGGCTACATTGTTTACCGCAACGATCCCTGCATGCATCTTCGACCACCTTCCCGCGCGGAGAAAGGCTCTACCTATGCGCCCGAATTCGTTTATTCCGATCTTGACAGCCACGCCCTTGCCTCTTGGGTAGGGGAAATCCTACCGGTCTTTAGACGGTTTCATGGCATGTCGGCCTGGCAAGCGATTGGCAGCCGGCTTGATCGTGAGCAAACGTTTATCAGCCGTTGTACGCGTAGGAGTGCTCAAGCTGACGCGCGAAAGCGCTTGCGAACTTCCCTTTCCTTCAGACAGCACGACTAGTGCTCGATGTGAGAGAGAATGCTACGGAGTAGCAGTAGGTTGGTTAGTATGCGTATCCGCGTCTGTGAACGGAGGTTCACTATCAATTGGGAGCAGAAAGTGAGTATGCCCCGACCACGAAGTATGTCATATTGGCGAGGTTCGACGTGGAGGGAGTGGTTGAAAAACCCGATGTGATCGGGGCGATCTTCGGGCAGACCGAAGGCCTGTTTGGCCCCGATCTGGATCTGAGAGAACTTCAGAAGAGCGGAAGAGTAGGGAGAATAGAGATTCAACTTGAATCTAGGCAGGACAGGACCACTGGGACGATATTGGTACCGTCGAGCTTGGATAAGGTTTCAACCTCGATAATCGCGGCTGCCATCGAAAGCGTCGATCGAATTGGGCCTTGCACAGCGAAAGTCGCCCTTGAGAAGGTCGAGGATGTCCGCGAAGAGAAGAGAAAAGTCATACTGGATAAGGCCAAGGAGATCCTCAAGAAATGGGTGATCGAGGGTTCTCCTAGCACTGACGAGATGGTAAAAGAGGTCTCTGGAGCGATCCGGTCGGCAGAGATCGTCGAATTCGGCCCCGACAAACTCCCCGCAGGACCCGATGTGCAACGTAGCGGCTCGGTCATAGTGGTCGAGGGGCGGGCGGATGTCCTGAATCTTCTCAGGTGTGGAATCAAGAACGCGGTGGCTATAGAGGGTACGAAGATTCCGCAAACAATCATCTCGCTCTCCAAGGACAAGGAGATCACCGCCTTCCTTGACGGAGACAGAGGAGGAGACCTCATACTGAAAGAGCTTGATCAAGTTGCCGAGCTAGACTACCTGACAAGGGCTCCGCTAGGAAAAGAAGTCGAGGAACTCACGCCAAAGGAAATAATGAAAGCACTTCGAGAACGCGTCCCGCACGGAGCGCCCAAACCTGAAGCAAAGCCTATCGCCGCGGCGAAGGTGTCACTTCCCCAAGCCGTTGTCGAGAAGGCACTGGAGCTAAAAGGGACTCTGGAAGCATCTGTCTTTGATGAAGCTGCGAAGGAGATCGCTCATCTTCCAGTCAGCGAGCTTGCGAACCAACTGCCCACGATGGAAGCAGCCCACACTCTGGTGTTTGATGGCGTGATAACGCAGCGAATACTTGACGTGGCGGACCAGAAGAAGATCAAGTTCGTCGTCGGTGACCGACTGTCCGAAGTGGCCAAGAAACCGGCCGACGTGCGAGTGCTTACGATCCCGGAGCTCGCAGGCAAGTAGCTACATCAACGAGCGTTGCCTTCCCAAGAGCAGCTGATCTTCGCCGATATTGAACACTTCCAAGA
>CAZUTN010000086.1:0-4995 GCA_964623365.1 uncultured Candidatus Bathyarchaeia archaeon | reverse complement strand
AGTTCCGCGCCCTCAGATTCTACTTCGCCAACCGCTCCAGTATCTCGGATGCCTCTCGCACCATCCCGTTGATGACTTCGGCCACCGGCTTGATCTCGTGGATGATGCCTACGCTTTGGCTGCAAGGAATCACGCCGGCATCCAAGTCGCCATGTTCATACATTCGCTTGGTCGCCGTGCCAGCAACCGCTGAGAGGATCTCCCCCAGCTCAGCTTGGCGGGATTCCAGCTCGACCACCCGAAGCGCAGTTGAGTTCTTCCAAGCGCGAACCGTATTCTGCAAGGAGCCGAGAATCGGCAACGTATCCAGCTCCGTCGCGGAAACCAAGGCTCGCTTGAGATCCTCATGAATAGGACATTCAGCAGTAACGAGCAAACGTGTGCCGACGGTAACGCCTTCAGCGCCCAACGCCAAGGCTGCCAGCAGCCCTTTTCCATCTGCGATGCCGCCTGCTGCCAGGACAGGCACGCTAAGGGCTTCCACGGCACGCGGGACCAAGACCATTGTCGTGAGCCCGATCTCACCGATGTGGCCGCCTCCCTCGGTGCCAAAGACGGTCACGGCATCCACGCCGGCCTTCTGTGCGCTCAACGCATGCCGAACGCTGACGCACTTGTGCATCGTCTTCACGCCGCCGGCCTTCAGTCGTGCAAGCAGGTCTTCCGGTGGACGATGACCGCTGGTCTCGACCACCGGCACGCGCTCTTCCAATATCACCTCGGCGTACAGGTCGTTGTCAATTGGCCGCAACGCCGGGAAAAGGCTAAGGTTCACGCCGAATGGCTTGTCGGTCATATGCTTCACCTTGCGCACGGCTTGGCGGAACTCGTCCTGACTGCCGTACATGGCGGAGGCCATCATTCCTAGTGCTCCTGCCTTGGAGACGGCTGCCACGAACTCCGGCTTGGAAACATGCATCATCGCGCCGCCAACAATTGGGTGCTCAACGCCAAACAGTTTGGTGATACGAGTGTTGAACATGGTCGACTCCCCATTACGTGCGGGTTCTAGTCTTCGACGGAACCCGTGTCGAGAACGGGATTTCATGCTTTCTATAGCATCGTCCTCAGATCTCCGAGTTGGATCATCCGGTTTCCCAGCGGCGGCCCAGTGTGATCAGAGAGAGCGGAGGCCCATCTGCAGAGGAACTCCACAAATCTTTAGAATGGGCGCGCGCGAGGCTGGCTCGGTTCGAAGGAACCGGGGCGGGATCAATGCAAGCAAAGCAAGACAATACGGGAAGACACAAGCTCTGTTCTCTCCCGCTGTGCGGCGCCGTGGCTGAGTGGTTCACCGACTCATTCGGCGCAACTGAGTACTACTGTGACAGGCATAGGCCGATGGTTCCTCAAGCGTTCCTCAAGAGAGTTGGCTCTAGAGGGATGAGCGGCTCGAAGTGAGCATTCTCAGGTCTCTACCGGAAGACTCTAGGATCGTGGCTGTCGGAGAGAGCGATTCGTCTACGCTTGAGAGGAAGCTTCGGGCCTCTCGGTCTTCGGCGGCCGCTTGACCCTCTTCTTTGCTGGCGGCGTTTTCAGTTTCTCGGGCGGCGTCTCGACTGGCGCGACTGGTTTGGGGGGAGCAGGTGCCGGCACCGGCTTGGCGCGTGGTAGTCTCGTGATTGCATATGCGGTTAGGCCTATGCCCAGCGCGAATGCTGCGGCTATGCCGAGTGCTATCGTCGCGTACAGGATTGTATTGTCGGTTCTCCATACAGCCGTAACCGCGTGAGGCGAATCCATCGTGATTGTGGCGGTCGGCGAAGTTGACTGCGAATCTCCAGTCCATCTCTCGAAGACCTGTCTCACGCCGTAGCTGGTGTCCACCGGCGTCGTGACTGAGAATGTTGCGGAGCTTCCCGCGTCGTACCATCCTCCTCCTTGAACGATTCCGTAATCCGATGAGACTGCGAGCTTGTACTGCGTCTTGTACCGCGCCACTACGGTGTGGGGAGTGTCCATGGTTACCTGAACGGAGTTCCCTGAGACCGGAACATCATCGATCGTCCAGTGCTGGAAGACGTAGCGAATGCCCTCGCCACCTGAGACGGACTGTGGCGCGGCGCCGATGACCACTGACTCGCCCGGACGGTACCAGCCATTCTCGGCTGCCGCCACGATCCCCGGCGGGTTCACCGACACCTTCAGGTAGTACTCAAGCTGATAGTTCGCGATGACGGTCTTTCCCGAATCCATCGTGACCGCGCCGCTGGGCGCGGCTCCTGAGAAGGCTCCGCTCCAGTACGTGAAGACGTACCGTTCGTTGGGGCTCAGGGGTACGATGATGGAAGTCAGACTGAACGATGCGGTACTTCCCTGGTTGTAAGTTCCTCCTCCGTTCACTGGAACTATCCCCGGTGGGTTTGTCTCGACCTTGAGGTCGAACGTCTCTGTCTTCTCGACAGTAGTGGTTGGGTAGTAGTACCAGTAGTACGGATAGTAGCCATAGTAGTACGGGTAGTACCACCAGTAGCCCCAGTAGTACGGGTAACACAATGTGATATTCCACGGGTCGCAGTGCCAAGAAGGCCGCGTCAGCGAAACAGCAGCCGCGCCGCTCGACAGACTGAGCCCAGCGGGCTCGTTCGCAGAGACCAGTGACGCAGCAGCCACACTAGGGTACGCGGCTAACAGAACCAAGACAATCACGAAGAGTTGAACGGCTGAGACTGGAAAGGGTCTACCCAACGTCTCTCAACTGTCAACTAACGGTTCCGCGATCATATTTCTACATTGTGCACCTTTCATACAACGATGTCAGAGACATACTCCCGGGTAAGGCGTCGACCGCAATTCACAAGATACCGCGACGATGGATCGCTGCCTTTCGGATGGTTCGTCTACATCTTGAGATTCCATTCGTCTTTGCCGTATTTCTCCTTGACGAGACGCGCGGCGGCGTCCAGTTCCTGCTGAGTAGCCGGGCCGTGCGCGAGGCTTGCCTTGAACGTTTCCGTGAACGCGTTGCTCAGGGCTCGCTTGACATCGTCAATGGGAATCTCTCTGCCGAATTCTCTCTTGAGGGATGTCACAGGAACACGCGTGCTTTGAACGAACCTGCCAACAGCCGACGCCGGCGGCTCTCGTCTGAGAATCTTCCACACGACCTCAAGGTTCGTGCTTGCCAGGATTGAGCCGTGGTAGAAGACGGCGCCCCAGCGAACCGCGCCTGCTCCCCCGGAGATCTTTCGCCCGCAAACTATCACCGTGTTCACTGGCACCTGCGTCGAATCGAGCCCAAGCGTCTTGAGGCAGGTGCCGGCGCATTGGAGACCCTGTCTGAACACCGCCCGCTGGAACGTGAGGCTTGAGGCGCGCGGCTTTGGCGCGCATATCGAGTAGTTCAGATTTCCCAAGTCGTGGTAGACGGCGCCGCCCCCCGTGAAGCGTCTGACGATTTCCACGCCGAGCCTTCTGCAGGCGTCGAGCTGCAGCTCCAGCATGACGGATTGGTTCTCGCCGATGACCACGGCGTGATGGTTTCTCCACAGGCGAAGTGTTGGAGGTGACTTTGCCGCTCCGACCTGCCTAGCCAAGGCTTCCTCAAGCGCAAGGTTCGACGGGGCGTCCGGGTACTCTAGATCGAGGAGGCGCCAGCTCTCCATCTCAAGTTCACCTTGAACTGGACGAGCTATGCTGACGATCCTTTCCGACGCGGCGCCTGCAGCGACTCCACAGGGCCGAACCGTAAGTTGTTCACCCTCTCGGGAAGGAACGCGTAGAGTTTGAAGTGGCTGGCGTATCGACCGATCTTTGCGATGATGCCGGGGGCGTCGGTTCCCAGTTTGCAGACGAGGGAATGTGCCGTCAACGCCAATTCCTCCAACTCAATCACGTCTCTCCCGACCTTCGAAATGCGCATAGCTTCTTGCAACTCATCCTCGAAACCTCCAACTGCGATAATCCTGTGGAATCTCTGGCGTCTCCACTGCTCAAATCGAGAAATCTGATTGTCTGAAATCCATGCTTCAATATGCCTGCGATCAGGATCGATAGACGTGATTCTAACAAGTATGGGAACACTCTCCTCAATGCAGTACGACCGCGCAATCTTGTCGACGGGAATCTTCCTACCGTCGCAGAGCTGAGCCACCAACGCCTCTCTCGGTATCTCAGATCTGAATTGCATCGAAACAGGTCCGATCTCGACCTCGATGCTTTGCCGCTCTGGGTTGATCTTGGTTGCGTATGCTTTGAAATTGTCATCGACTTCGACCCCCGAGAGATCTGAGGGCGCAAGCCCTAGCTCTCTATTGATCAGCTCCGTGAAGACCTCAGAGTCCGACCCCTGAACTCTGACCTTCACAAAGCCGTTGCTGGTCACCTCCTGAAGACGCACGGAAACGTCTAGGCTTGAGGAGAGCTTGCGGAGCTTTGCCTCTAGGGGGACCCTCAATTCCTCACGGCCAAGATACGGAATTCTTTCAGCTATCACAAGCCCGCCATTCATCATGATCCAACTCTTGAAGCGAGCAAAGGACCAACGGCGCTTGCTGCGTCACTGCTTGAGCTCGTCTTCTATCTGTTTGATCCGTCTCTCCAAGAACTCAACAACGGGGGCGTTGTCTGTGCTCTCGAGTTGACCGCCGCATTTCGAACACCTGAAAGAGGATTCCATCGCCTCTTCGAATGTGACCCGCACGTCACCGCACTTGTTGCATACGAAGAAGCTGTGGTTTGTTTCATAGTCGAGTTTCTGCTTCAGCTTCTCAAGCACGCGCCTTTTTCTGCTCCGGATGAAAGCGTCCAATTGATCCGTCTGCAGTTTCCAGAAGAAGATGAACCAACCGGTCTTCTCATCGCGTACGCGGGTGCAGGAAACCAAGCCGTGGTCGTAGAGTTTGTAGAGAATCTTTCTCACCGTGTTCAGTCTTATGGTGGACTCGTTTGCGAGCGTTTCGTCCGTGGCCTCACTCTTCTTCTTCAGGATGTTGACGACCGTGACCGCCTCTTCGCCTCCGAAGAGACGCGCGACCTTCGTCAGCTCTTCATTCA
>CAZUTN010000085.1:0-5011 GCA_964623365.1 uncultured Candidatus Bathyarchaeia archaeon | reverse complement strand
CTATTCCTGTTTCTTCGGTCCATTCTCAACTCTCGGAGGTTTCATTATGAACGCTAGTACAATTGCGATGACGACCAGGCCCGCAGTCGCGTAGAATCCTTGCACGTAGCTTGCATACGTGGGCTTTGAGCCTAGGATGGTTGCCATCAGCATCGGTAGCACTACGCCCCCGACGCCGTATGCGCTCAGATAGAGTCCGTAATTGGGACCGAGGTTCTTTGTGCCGAAGAAGTATGATGCTAGCGCGGGCATGACTGAGAGATATGCTCCGAAAGTTGCTCCGAACAGAACGATTGCCAGATAGAAAACCGGCACCGATTGTGTGTACGGAAAGAGCGCCACCAAACACAGCAACTGACCTCCCTGCATAACGAGCAGAGTCTTTCTCGGCCCAATCCTGTCACACACAGATCCGAAGAATGGGCGACCAACCGCGTTTGATATCGCGAGGATCGAAACAGAGAGAGTAGCCAGCCACTCTAGGCTACCCTTCAAACCAGTTATGTCCGTGGCTAGCAGCTTTGCATAACCGATGACCATCAACCCCGCCCCAGCTCCGACTAGATAGATCAGCCAAGCGAGGTAGAACGTCCTCGTCCTCACCATTTCTCTTGTGGTGAAATCTTTCACTGCTGCGGTCCAGCTTTTCCGGCTTGTAGATGCCTTCGCCGATGGAGCCGTCCACTCCGCAGGTGGGAATCTCAACAGCGAGCCAAGGAGTGCAAGGAGAATCAGGAACACGACCCCCAAGATGAGAAAAGTGTTTGGCAAGCCGATCATAGAGATCATTGCAACAACTGCGGGCGCAGTAATCAGAGCCGACAGGCCGAACCCCATCACAGTGAGTCCGAGCGCCAAACCTCTCCTGTCAGGGAACCATCTTCCCACAACCGCTATCGGCGGGTTGTATGCAAAACCACATCCCGTTCCCGCTATCAACCCGAACCCTACAATAGTAATCAAGAGCGTTGATCCCGGGACTATCGCTATAACATAGCAGAGAAGATAGCCCGCGCCTAGCAGCACAGCGCCTATTAGTGCTGGCCTTCTGGGCCCGACATCTCCTATCATCTTACCTGAAAACGCAAAGGTAATGCCGAACAACAAGAGGAAAATGCTGAACGGAAGAACCGATTCCGCCACCGCCAAACCATATGGGGGCTGATGCAAGGGAGGTCTAAAGACGCTCCAAGCGTAGACAGTCCCCAAACACAGATTGATCACAAATCCTGCGATGATGAGCATCCATCTATTCGTATTTCCCATATTCTCTCCCTGCAACTTGTCTGTCGCAGATACGGCGGCGCTATTGATGCGATATATGTGATTTGCGGCAAGAGTGTGCGTCATGGTGAAGAATTCTTGCAGCGGTACGGAGACTAAGGAAAGCATAGAGAGACAGTATGAGAAATGATGCGGAGCAGGATTCTCCAATGAATCATGCGGTACGAGAAGACTCGCTCCGACTACGTCAGCTTGGCTCTCGCGTTTCGTAGTTCAGCAATAGTGTACTCTAGTCCGAGGTCGTTGAGTTTCTCTTCTGTTGGAAGTCCGGATGCCCTGTCCCAGCTTCTGAGTTCATAGTACTCGTCAAGCATTCTGTCAAGGTAGACGACGTGTCCCTTCGCCCGACCTGAGGGAGACTTCTCCTCAAGCAGTCGACGAGGCTGTCGATCATCCTTGCGTGATATTCCGTGCCTCACGTTATACATTCTTTGAAGACTGATGATCCGTTCCCCGGTCGTCTTGAGTTTGGGTACGGTCATTTCCATTCCTGTAATCAACGCTAGAGCGGTGGCGATTGGTTCCCAGTAGAGCGCTGGCGGAAAGAGTGTGCCGAACTTGCATATGCCCACCGAATCTATGACGGCGCAGAACTCCTCCCCGTCCTTGACCACCATCGGCTTGTACCTTGTTTGGATTCCGTCGATGATCTCTGGAAGGTATTCCTCCCCGTACCGTAGTACGGCCTCTGTGGGATAACCCGTTTCATCTATTGTTGGGAAGCCCTTCAGATGGTCTGCTCCGCGGCTCGACGTTGCTTGGGCTAGGCCCATGGACTGTTGTGATCGGCCGTCTTGGGCGGAGATCTCTTGGCCTTTGATGTGCATTGCATAGTATTCCGAGCCCTTACCGATCATCTGCGCGGCTCTTCTTACGCCTTCGGCGAGGATCTTACCGAGCTCTTTTCTGTACGCAATCCTTGAGATCAGTTCTATCACGGTGTCAGAGTTGCCCCAAGTGAGGTCTACGTCAGTATCGTTGATTGTGAGTATCCCTTTCTCGTGTAGTTCCATAGCAAAGGCGATCGAAGCCCCCGTCGATATAGTGTCCAGACCGTAATCATCGCACAAGTAGTCTGCTCTGATGATCGAAGGCAGGTCACGGTTCCAAACCCTCGCCCCCAGCGCGTTGACAGTCTCATACTCAAAGACCAGTGCAACGCCTTTGTGTTTTCCCTCCTTCACCTCAACGATGTGGTGGCATCCAATCGGGCAGGCGAAGCACGAGATCCTCCGAACGAAATGGTCCTTCTCGATGCGCTCGGCACCTATGTCCTCGACGAAGTCGAAGTGACCCATCTGGAAGTTCTTTGTGGGAAACCTTCCAACCTCGCTCATCGGAACGGAGAGCTGAGGCGTGCCATAACGTGAAAGTCCCGGAGTGAACGGGTTCTTCAGGATCTCCTTCTGCGCGTCTACACACGCCTTCAGATACTCATCCCGTTTGGCGATCGGTATTTCCAGACTGCCGAGGGCAGCGACGGCCTTCAGGTTCTTGGAACCCATCACGCATCCCATTCCTGCTCTAGCCGCGACGCAGCCGTGAGTCACAACGGACGCAAATCGCACAAGGTTCTCCCCCGCAGGCCCGATGCTTGCAACTTGGATCCGCTTGTCGCCGAGATCGTTTCGCAGAATCGTCTCTGTTTCGTGGGTGCCCTTTCCCCAGATGTGGGAGGCATCTAGGATCTGCGCCTCGCCGTCGTGCACCCAGAGATAAACAGGCTTGGGGCTCTTTCCTTCGAAGACTATCATGTCGAAGCCGCTTCGCTTCAGCTCAGGTGTGAAGTGTCCTCCCGCGTTGGCGTCTCCGTATATGCCCGTGAGAGGTGACTTGCTGATGACCTCCAGCCTGCCAGCCGAGGGGAATATTGTGCCCGTGAACGGGCCCGTTGCGAAGACTAGCTTGTTTTGAGGACTCAGAGGATCGACATCGCGGCCCACTTCATCCCACAGGATCTTTGTCCCGAAGCCGTTTCCGCCCAAGAACTGCAAAGCCAGATCTTCTGGAAGCGCCGGTTTCACAAGCTTGCCGCTTGAGAGGTCGACGCGCAAATAGCGGCCTGCATAGCCGCCGAACCTGTACCCCAACGGACTCCTCCCTCCTTCCCGCCTGCCTGCGTTGAATCGGATTCCGATTTCGAGGTCAGGAGTGCTCGGCTACCGGGGGCGGCAACTAGGCGGCCCACTTGCTTTTGTGAGTTTTGGTGAAACGACCGCTCGAACCGTGATGCTTGCTCGATCTTCGCATGCTGAGTTAACCTGAAATCTGTAGCTTTGGCTACCAAGTCGTATGACCCAAGATCTTGTAATACGGAACGCGCGACTACGATCAGGCACGATCTGCCAGATCTCCATCGCCGGAGGCCGATTCCAGGAGATCAGCGAGAAGACCAGAGGCTCTTCAGGAAAGGAAATTGACGCGCAAGGCAGGCTAGTCACGGAGACATTCGTCAACGCTCACCTGCACCTTGACAAGGTCATGACAGGTTCCATGGCAGAAGAAGCGGCACTGCATCAGTATCAAGAGTCCTCGAT
Organism: uncultured Candidatus Bathyarchaeia archaeon; assembly: GCA_964623365.1. Taxonomy (GTDB): domain Archaea; phylum Thermoproteota; class Bathyarchaeia; order 40CM-2-53-6; family 40CM-2-53-6; genus CAVPLU01. Next base: position 1,190 of record CAZUTN010000085.1, on the reverse strand, counting down.
GGCTGGTGCGATGAACGCAATCGAGATCGCCTCGAGAGTGAAGGAGCACTACGTCGAGTCAGAGATCTTGGATCGCGTTCGAAAGGTCCTTGAGGAAGCCGAATACAACGGTGTTAGCCACGTCAGGGCCTTCGCTGACGTGGACACCAAAGCCAAGCTGAACGGCCTTCGCGCGCTTCTCAAGGCAAGAGAAGAATTCAAGGATCGAATTAGTATCCAAGTCGTAGCATTCCCACAAGATGGAATCATCAGAGAACCCGGCACAGAGGAACTTCTCTACAAGTCAATGGAGCTGGGCGCAGATATCGTAGGCGGGATTCCGTGGATAGAGTACACAGATGAAGACTCGAAGAAGCATGTTGACATCGCCTTCGAGATCGCGAAGAAGTACAACGCAGACGTCGCTATGCTTACCGACGACGCGGGTGATCCAGAACTGAGGACGACGGAGTATCTCGCGACCTCTGCAATCCGGAACGGATGGATCGGCAGGGTGGCAGCGTGTCACGCCAGAGCCATGTCACTCTACAATGAGGTGTATCACAGGAAGCTCTGCGCCCTGTTGAAGAAGGGTGAAGTAGGCATAGTCACAGATCCACACACGGGACCGCTGCATGTTAGAGTAAAGGATCTCCTGAAGGTTGGAGTCACGGTCGCGCTCGGCCAGGACGACGTGTTTGACGCCTACTACACGTACGGGAGATGCAACATGCTTGAGGTGGCGTTCCTCGCATCTCATCTACTGTGGATGATGACCCCCCATGATCGAGAACTGCTTTGCGACATGATAACCCTCAACCCGGCGAAGATAATGAGGATCGAAGGTTACGGCTTGACTGTGGGAAATCCCGCGAACCTTGTCGTACTGAACGCAACGGATCTCAGAGAAGCCCTCGCGTACCACTCCGAGCCGCTCTACGTGATCAGGAATGGTAATGTTCGCTGTGAAACACGTCTGAGTAGAACGTGCAATCCTCCATGATGTCGGAAAAGAGGATCGCCGGTCTTGGAGTTCGCAAAAGTCTCTCGTGTAATCATCCAAGTTGCATAGTTGACGCGAGTCGGCTACTCTTTTCCGAGTTTCTTGGCTAGTGCGGCCAGTTCTGGATGTACCAGTTTGCCCTTGTCCATTATCTGCTGTCCGTCGATCCAGACGGACGAGTTGAGGCAGATCCCATCCGCGTGCGAGA
>CAZUTN010000084.1:0-5017 GCA_964623365.1 uncultured Candidatus Bathyarchaeia archaeon | reverse complement strand
CCTTTGACTATCACGGCTCTCAGCGCATGGATCATGTACGTGAGCGGCAGCACGTACGATATCGGCTGCACTAACGGTGACATAGCCTCGATGGGATAGAACGTTCCTGACAAAAATATCATGATGTAGATCACAGGCATCACAGTCTGTACCGCTTGCATCTGAGTCCTTGACCCTGCCGAAACGAGCGTTCCCAAGCTCAAGGAAGCTGTCAGGAATACTGCCAAGAAAACCGCGATCAGCAAGACACTACCTCGAACTACGAGGCTGAAAGCGTACACAGCAACGATAAGCATCGATGTCGCGCTGAGAAACCCGAATCCCATGTAGACGATCAGCTTGCCCAGCAGTATCTCGAAGCCGCTGACCGGGGTCGCGATGAGTTGTTCTATTGTTCCTCTCTCTCGTTCTCCGGCAATGGCCATGGAGATGAGGATCATCGGGAATATCTGCAGAAAGATCCCCACGATGGCGGGCGCTATGAAGTCGATGTACCTCAGTGACGGGTTATACAAGACCAGACGCTCGACTTGAACGCGTAGTTTCGGTGAGAAACTGAGCGCTATCCCCTGCACGACTGGAGCCACGGCGCCCGCTGACACAGGGTCCGAGCCATCAACGAGAACGTATACCACAGCGCCGGATAGCTTGACATCGTCATCGAAGGTTGCGGGAATCACGATCGCTACCTTCGCCACACCGTCCCGGAGCAGTGCTTCTGCCTGCGGCTCATCATTTGCGTAGAATCTTATCCGAAGCGTCTCGCTGTCCTTGAGTGCGTCAACGAACACCTGACTCAGCGGTCGTCCGTCTTCGTTGACGATGACCGTTGTGATGTGCTTCACTTCCCCGGTGAAGGCAAGCCCGACGATCGTCATCAACAAGAGAGGCATGAAGAGAGTGATCGCGAAGACACGGCGATTCCTGATGAGATGCGTCACTTCTTTCTTCGTCATCAGAAGAACTCTATCTATGGCCGTCACTTGTCACCGACTTCTCGAACGAGCCTGATGAAAACGTCTTCTAGGCTAGGCTGCAGCTGTCTTACTTGAAGGACCTCAACTCCGCGTTCCCTGAGGAAAGATGTGGCTTTCGGAATGGCCGAGGCCGCTTCATCTACGATCAACCGAATCGCGCCGTTTGAGATGTTGACGTCTCTTGCGAATTCTGTGTCTTTGAGCATCGTTTCTGTCTTTGACAGGTCTGCCGTGACCAGCTCGATTCGCTCACCGCCGATCGCCTTCCGCTTGAGTTCCGTTGGCGTGCCGACAGCCACCAGTCGCCCGTAGTTGATCAGAGCAAGCCTGTCGCAGAGCTCTGCTTCATCCATGTAATGCGTGTTGATGAAGAACGTCACGCCGAGATGGTTGAGGTGTCTGAAGTACTCCCAGAAGACCCTTCGCAGAGGCGGATCGATTCCCGCAGTAGGCTCATCCAAGATCAGCAGTTCCGGATTGTGGATCAAGGAGACGGCGAGCGATAGTCTGCGCTTCATACCCCCTGAGAGTTGCCCAGAGAACTGCTTGCGAGACTCTTGCAGCCTGACCAGTTGCAGGATCTCGTCCGCACGCTTCCGTCTTTCGTCCGGTGGAACTCGGTAGATGCTCCCGAAGAACGCCAAGTTCTCCTCGACGGTTAGGTCATCGTAGAGCCCGTACGACTGGGGCATGTATCCTATCCGTTGCTTGACCTCTTCAGGCTCCTTGACGACATCGCGACCCACAACCAGCGCGCTGCCGGATGTTGGAGCCATCAGTCCGCACAGGATCCTCACAGTCGTCGTCTTGCCTGCGCCGTTCGGGCCGAGGAAGCCGAAGACCTCACCCGATTTGACGGAGAGGTCGATGCCATCGACGGCGACTAGACTGCCGAACAGCTTTGTGAGAGCAGAGGTTTCCACCACGTAACGCGTCATGCAGCCGACCCGCGGGATGCAATGTTTTGTTCGTTGGTCGGTGAAATAGATAAGAGTGCGTCCCCCACTCTGAGGGCGATCCCCTAGCGGAATGCTAGGCGAAGAAGCACTTCATCAGTTTGCCTCGATTCGAAGAGGATTGTTCAAGATGACGTTGATCGAGTTCCGCGGAAACAAGCCGAAGGTTAGCTCGGATGCCTATGTCTCCCCAAGGGCCACTCTGATAGGGGACGTTGAAGTCGGCGAAGGCAGCAGCGTCTGGGAGAATGCCGTGCTACGCGGAGACATGGGCCGAATAAGGGTGGGAAAGCAGAGCAGCATCCAAGACAATTGCACTCTTCATTCCGATATCGGTGGGCAATGCGTTGTTGGCGACTTTGTGACCGTTGGGCATAACGCGGTAATTCACGGCTCGACAGTTCATGACTACGTGATTGTGGGAATGAACTCTACTGTCTTGGAAGGCGCCGAGGTGGGGGCCAACTCCATAATTGCTGCTGGTTCTGTGGTATTGCAGGGAGAGAGAACGCCTGAAGCAGTTCTCCTCGCGGGCGTGCCGGCAAAAGCCGTTAGAAAGCTGGATGATTCAGATATTGCAGTTATCAGGTATGCGGCTCAAGCGTACACCGAACTCGTCAGGCTCTACAAAGAGAAATTCTGAAACTCGGCATCTTCGCATTGTGGTTGTAGCTCTTAGGTGAGGTCAGTTTCGCCCCAGCGCCGAGACAAGTTGTGGGGGACATTCAATAGGTCCAAGATTCTGCCTACGATGAAGTCCACCATGTCATCGATGGATCTTGGTCTCGTGTAGAAAGCCGGCATCGCGGGAAGAACGGCAGCTCCCGCTTCTGCAACGCGCAAGAGGTTTCTCAGATGTATTGTGCTCAGCGGAGTCTCTCGCGGGACCAAGATCAATGTTCTACGTTCCTTTAATGTCACGTCTGCAGCTCTCGTTATTGCATTTCCAGAAAGCCCGTGCGCAATGCAGGAGACGGTCTTCATGCTGCATGGGACTATTATCATTCCAGCGGTCTTCACTGAACCGCTTGACGCTGGTGAGTCTAGGTCGTTTTCCGAGAATGTCCGAGATGCCAGTTCAATGAATGTCTGGAGATTCTCATTCTCGCTTTCCATTACTTTCTTCGCTTCATCGCTTATCAGAAGAAAAGTCTCGTGTCCACCGCGTTTCAGCTCCTCAAGAAGACGTCGTGCATATACTGACCCGCTCGCTCCGGTTACGGCGACGACGAACAGCATGAAGAAGCCTTCTGAGTCAAAGCATCTCCTAGAAGACGGCCCGTGCTATATGGTTGACTTCGTCATGATGAATACTCCCAAGGAAGTCTTTGGGAGTTCAAAAAGGAGGGGGAAGCGGGGACTGTCAGTTTAGTACTCTTCCCCGCCAGGAGGAGGCATCGGTGGCCTGCCCGGAAGGCCGGCCTCTTTCATACCCTTCGAGGAGACAACGTCGTCGATGCGCAGGATCATGCAGGCGGCCTCGGTTGCTGAACGGACAACCTGCTGCTTCGTTCGCAGAGGTTCGACCACGTTCTGCTTGAGCATGTCTTCAACTTTCCCAGATACAACATCAACGCCTGCCCAGACGTTCTCAGGAGATTCGTGCTTCGCCCTCAGTTGGACCATGATATCGATCGGATCAAGCCCTGCGTTTCCTGCGAGTGTCATGGGAATGGATTCTAGCGCTTCTGCGAATGCCTCGATGGCGAGCTGTTCTCTTCCGCCAACGGTCGTGGCGTAGCTCTTGAGCTCTTTCGCGGCCTCAGCTTCAGAAGCTCCGCCCCCCGCCACTATCTTTCCGTCTTCCACAGCGTTTCTCACAACGCAGAGGCCATCATGCAAAGAACGCTCGGCCTCGTCGACGACGTGCTCCGACCCTCCGCGGAGAACTATCGTGACGGCCCTAGGGTCTTTGCATTCTCTAACATAGATGAGCTTGTCCTCGCCTATCTTTACTTCTTCGATAAGCTTCGCTTCGCCGAGCGCTTCAAGCGAGAGATCTTTTGTGCTTGCGAGTATCTTTGCTCCCGTCGCCTTTGCGAGCTTCTCCATGTCGCCGCTACTCAGGTTCTTGGCTGTCATGATCCCACGTTTTGCTAGGAAGTGCAATGCAATGTCGTCTACGCCTTTCTCGCACAACACGACGTTAGCGCCTGAGTTGGCAATCTGGTCTACCATTTCCTTGAGCATCCGTTCCTCTTCGTCCAGAAACATGTGCATCTGCTCTGGGTTCTCGATGTTGATCTTCGCGTCGAACTCGGTCTTCTCGATCTCCAGCTTCTGGTTGAGCAGGGCGATCTTGGCGTTGTGAACTTGCTTTGGCATTTGACTGTGGCCGACTTCTTTGTCGATTACGATGCCTTCGACCAGTTCGGTTTCCTCAGAGCTCTTCCCATGCTTCTTCACGACCTTGACTAGGTCGATGTCAGCTCTGATCTTGCCGTCCCGTTCTTCCTTGATCTGCTGCACTGCCTTGACTGCAAGCTTTGCGAAATACTCTTTCTCGGAGGATATTTCCTTCGTTGCCATCGAAGTAGAAGCAACTTGGCGCAAACGTTCTTCGTCCCCGGGATCCACAGTGAGTGCGATCTTGTTGAGGAAATCCACGGCTCTGTCAGCGGCTTTCTTGTATCCGTCCACGATAACGGTGGGATGCACGTCTAGGTCCAACAGTTTCTCCGCCCTCGACAGAAGCTGCCCCGCCAGAACTACGGCTGTGGTAGTTCCGTCCCCGACTTCGTTGTCTTGGGTCTTCGCGACCTCAACAAGCATCTTAGCAGCAGGGTGTTGGACATCAAGTTCTTTCATTATTGTGGCGCCGTCGTTTGTGATGACGACATCGCCGATTCCGCTGACAAGCATCTTGTCCATACCACGCGGTCCAAGCGAGGTCGATACGGTCTCTGCGACGACCCTTGCCGCCATTATGTTGTTTCGCTGCGCGTCTTTGCCCGTTGCCCTGCCGGTTCCTTCCTTAAGGATGAGTATGGGAACAGTCCCGCCCGCTTGTGCCATTTCGTCCACCTATGATTTGATGAGCCAAGACGGCCTGTGAATGCTCGTAATAAGTATTTTGAAGGCCAG
>CAZUTN010000083.1:0-5134 GCA_964623365.1 uncultured Candidatus Bathyarchaeia archaeon | reverse complement strand
CTTTCGAAGAGGCCTAGAGTATCCTGGGCCTGCCCCGAGCCGACTATGTGAACAGGAGTGTCGGTGAATTTCTTCGCCAGTTTCGGCGCCGTAAGAACAAGGCAGCTTGCTCCATCAGATACTGGTGAACAGTCATAGAGTCTGAGGGGCCAAGCCACCGTGCGAGACGAGAGGACATCATCGATCGTTATCCTCTTCTGGAAATGTGCTTTCGGGTTTAGCGCTCCGTTTTCGTGATTCTTGACGGCGACTCTTGCCAGTTGTTCTTGGGTGGTTCCGTATTTCGCCATGTGGGCAGTTGCCATCATCGCGAATATTCCTGGGAATGAGATGCCATGCCACTGTTCGAACGGAAAATCCGACGCCATCCCAAGATTCTCAGTCACGTCGCTGGTGGGAAGATTGGTCATCTTCTCGACGCCTCCAACAAGGACAACGTCATGCATGCCAGACCTGATCGCAAGGATCGCGCATCTCAGAGCAACGCCAGAAGAGGCGCAGGCCGCTTCGGTGCGGACAGCGGGAACAGGCAGGAGATCTATCCAATCAGCAATCATCGGAGCAACGTGAGCTTGATGCTCATACGACTCGCTCATTTGGCCTACAAGTAGTCCGTCGATATCTTTCTTGGGTGAAAGGTTAGGGCACGCTTCGAATGCTTCTCTTGCAGCCTCTGCGAACAATTCGCGGCTGTACAAGCCTTCTCTGGCACCGAATCTCGTCAAGCCAGCAGACACTATGCTTGCTAGCGGCCTCGTCATGGTCTTCACGTGGTTAATTGACCGTTGTTTGCGGGCGGCGCAGGTGTTGACGCTGGTTCGTTTAATAACGTATCGCACGAGCTACTTTCTCGAAGACTGTTCTCCGAATCTTTCTTTTACCCAAGCTCGTATGGGCTCGAGCTGTTTTCTCATGCGGGCTTTCTCTTCTGCTGATCGTCTACCGAGGGGCGGCCCCCTTGGGACGAAGTAGATGTCCATGGGGGTTCCCGTGGGGCGCTCGATGAACTTGATCTCGACTTCCATGTCGCACTCCACGTCTTCTGGCTCTATGCCTACCAGACGGCCCGCGATGAGGGTGTTTGCTCCCTGAACTCTTACGTACGCCAGTATGAATGGGAGATCAGATAGAAACGCCTCGCCTGCGAAGCCTAGAACGGTGAAGCAATGAAGGGTCCCGCGCATCGGCAGCTCCACCCACCGGGTCTCGGCGAGGCCACACTTGTTTCTCCAGCAGTGCGCTCTCGGCGGGCAGAAGACATCTCCGCACTTCGGGCATTCTGTTCCGAGCAGCTTCTTCTCCAAGAGTCCCTCGAAGAATCTCGAGACCAGTCCGTAGCTGTGCTCGTACATTACGTCCCATGGCCGGTTGACGAGCATGTATCGTGCCCTCTTGAGCTTGTCCGGTCGGTGGCCTTTGTTCCCCTCTATGATCTTATGGCCGACGACGTTCCATCTTCCCAGCCTGCCCCAGTCGGCCCACTTCTGGTCCGGCCTCTTCTCTTTGAGAACTTTGTCTGGTTCCATTTCCCTCACCGCTCCATGATCATGACGGCGATCGCGGTACCGGTCCCGGCGTGGCTGTGGTTCAGTCCAACTTCTGCGCCCTTGACTTGAGTTGCATCGCTTCTGTGCTTCCTTCCGATCTCCTGTCTCAGCTGCCAGAACAGCTCGACTGTTTGACCGATCGCTGTTGAGCCAACGGGGTGGCCAAACCCCTCTAGGCCACCGCTCACATTTACTGCGATCTCGCCGTCGACGTACGTTTGTCCTTCTCTGACGAGGTTCTTGCCTTCGCCCCTCTCACAGAAGTCCAAGTCCTCGTAGGTCTGCAGCTCACTCGAGTCGTAGGCGTCGTGTATCTCCACGATGTCGATTTCCTTCAGCGGGTTCTTGATACCTGCCATCTTGTACGCCGTCCTGGCCGCGACCTTGCAGGCCCCGAAATTCGCCATCTCGGGGTAAGGTTCACGTGGCTTCAACGCATGCTTGGGATACGATTCTGCCTCACGTGGGAACATGCCACGGAAGCCGGGATTGTCGGGGCGATCCCCAGGCCGCATCATGTCGCTCCCAAGCCCGAGCCCTGTTATCCAAACAGGCGTGTCAGTGATCTTCTTCGCATGTTTCTCAGAGGCCAGCACGATCACGCTCGCTCCTTCGCTCAGCAAGCAGCAATCCAGCACTTTCAAGGGCCAGGCGATCAAACGAGATGAAAGAACATCATCGACGTTGATCTTCTTTCCACCGCATTCGACGGGCCACTGTGCGTACGGGTTGTCCAGGCTGTAGTTCCGATTCTTCACAGCAATCATTGCCAGGTCTTCCTCGGTCTCGCCGTACAGGTACATGTGACGTGCCTCCATCGCTGCGTAGTACCCAGTGTAATAGCCGCCAACCGGGAAGTCGAAGTCCGTATCGCTTGCTAGTGCAATGAATTCGTTCGCCTTCGCCGACGAAACCTCTCCTTGCTTCTCGAAGCCAGTCACTAGGCAGACTTCGGACAGGCCAGACGCCACGAGCGCCCAAGCAGTCCTGATCGCCGTGCCGGGCCCAGCTCCACCGTTCTCTACTCGGAAGACAGGTTTTGGAGCTAAGCCAAGGTAGTCGTTCGGTATCCACGAGAATGCAAGTTGCTGCTCGAAATGGTCGCTGAAGTACGAGCAAACATGGTTGTCTATGTCACTGATTGACAGATCGGGGGTGTCCTCAAGAGCCTCCTTCATGGCTTGCGCGACCATCTCTTCCTGCGTTTCATGTCTCGGTCTTTCGTACCGTGAGATTCCGCCAGCAACGACAGCGACTCTTCTCACAAGTATCCCCTCGAACTCAGAGCAGTGAACTTGTTCTATGATAAAGCAGTTTGTCTCTTCTCACTTGCCACGTGGGCCCATGGCGGTCAGGTTTCGCTGCGCCAGCAACTTGATGCGACTTTGCTTGCGCCATCAGGCCATCGGATCTGCGTCCGATGGTGTCTCGCGGACGAGCACAATCGCTTCTGCCTCTTTCCCGTAGCCGCACGTACTGCTAGCCAACTCGCATTGGTCCCTGAAACCAGGCCAGTTTAGGGCCTCGCTCTTCCACTTGTCATGCGATGTCATCCGATCGCTTGTGGGAACGAAACAAGGCAGTGACGGGGGTTTCAACCTCCTGAATTGACGGTTGAGTTCTTCTGTGATCAGTTGGTCGGAAGACGTGGGCAGTTGACACAAATTGCTGGATCACCTCTAGTGAGAGGTGGCTGCGGAGCGTAGCAGTATTAGCCGCGATCTTGGCAGTCTTGTCTGTTGAACCAAGAACGCATAGGTAGACCTACTGATCTACTTGGCAGGTCTATCCCTTACTCTTTGGAGAATGTGACCGATGATCTCGCCGAGAGGTGTTCCGGGGCCGAAGTTCCCGGTTATGCCTTCTTTCTCTAGTATTGGTTTGTCTTCGTCAGGGATTATGCCGCCGCCGACCAAGATTATGTCGCGTGCACCCTTCTCCCGTAACATTGCAGCGACCTTGGGGAAAGCAGTCAGATGCGCCCCGTTGAGCAGGCTCATGGCCACGACATCGACATCTTCATCCACAGCCATCTGTGCGACTTGTTCAGGGGTCGCAAGTAGTCCCGCGTAGATGACCTCCATGCCGGCGTCTCGGAAAGCACGGGAGAGAACCAGCGCGCCTCGGTCGTGCCCGTCTGGCTGTTCAGATCTACTCTAGCCCAGGCTTGGCGACGAGGATCCTGATCCCTGCGCCCCGCTTTGGTTCAGGCACTTTCATTGCCGCTGTCTGCGTGGTTCTTCACCTTCGCGTGTATGTCGCAAGTCGCTCTCATAACAGTAGCGTTCGAAATGGTGGAGTTCTACAGGATGCCGGGTTCTCTCCACTCTCCAAATACCTGTCGACCGACATCGACAATCTCACCAAGCGTTGCATACTCTCTCACGGCGTCAAGGATCGGCCTGACACAGTTGGCCGTGTCGTCTTGCAGTGTGCGACGGAGATTCTCCAGCGCTGTCTTCGTGCGGGAGTCGTCCCGCCGTGCCCTCAATTCCTTCAGTCTGCGGATCTGTCTCTCTTGCGCCGCAACGTCCACCTTCAGTGTGCTGATTGGCGGCTGCTCCTTGACCGCATACTTGTTGACCCCGACGATCGTTATTTCGCCGCGCTCGATCTGCCTCTGGTATCTGTACGCCGTATCGGCGATTTCTTTCTGGAAGAATCCGTTCTTGATGGCGGGAAGGACTCCACCTAGGGACTCGATCTTGTCGAAGTACTCGTACGCTCGTCTTTCCATCTCGTTGGTGAGTGATTCGACGTAATATGAACCGCCAAGCGGGTCGATCACGTCTGTGACCCCCGTCTCTTCAGCTATGATCTGCTGAGTTCTGAGCGCAATCGTGGCAGCCTCTTGCGAGGGCAACGCCCACGCTTCATCGTACGAGTTCGTGTGGAGCGACTGTGTTCCTCCAAGTACTGCAGCAAACGCTTCGATCGCCGTTCGCACGATGTTATTCAAAGGTTGCTGCCAAGTGAGTGACGCTCCCGAGGTTTGGGTGTGAAACCTCAGTCTCATAGATCGTGGGTCTCTCGCTCGATACTTCTCTTTCATCACGCGGGCCCAGATCCGGCGTGCGGCCCGAAACTTGGCAACCTCCTCAAAGAAATCCATCCCGCAGTTGAAGAAGAAAGAGAGCCGCGGCGCGAACTCGTCCACGTGAAGGCCTGCCTTCACACCTAGCTGGACGTATTCAAAGCCGTCAGCCAATGTGAATGCAAGTTCCTGTAGAGCGCTGGACCCGGCTTCACGGATGTGATACCCGCTGACGCTCACGTAGTTCCAATGGGGAAGATTCCTTGTTGAGTAGACGATCATGTCTCGGATGATGCGAAGGTGTGCCTCTGGTGGGTAGTTCCATTCTTTCTGGGCGATATACTCCTTGAGAATGTCGGTTTGAACTGTCCCTCTCAGCTGGTCGGCGGCGACCCCCTGCTTCTCCGCGACAGCAAGGTACATGCACGTCAGCACAGCTGCTGGTGCATTGATCGTCATCGAAGTGCTCACCTTGCCAACGGGTATGCCGGCAAAGATTCGCTCCATATCCTCAAGTGAAGAAACGGACACGCCGCACTTTCCAACCTCACCG
>CAZUTN010000082.1:0-5194 GCA_964623365.1 uncultured Candidatus Bathyarchaeia archaeon | reverse complement strand
ACCAACCGGAAGACCTGGATCAACCAGAACTTTGTCCGCGTACTCCTTGGCCATCTGCACGGTGCGATCGGAGCTCCCGCCGTCGACGACGATGACTTCGACATGATCTTTCTGAGACTGGCAGGCCAGAGACTTCAGGCATCTTGGCAGGTACTTCTCCTCGTTCAGGGTGGGAACTATTACTGAGATGTCGCAGACCGCGGCCATCAGCAAGTTCTTCATCCTGATCCCGAACGGAATCTGGCGCGATCCGATGTCGAGAGATGCCAGCTCTCCTCTAGCAAACATATGGGGTACAATATTCTGGAGAGCTTCCACTTGGCACCGAAGAACCGACGTGGCTTGTAGGTGTGCGTTGATCTCGAAGAACTGAAGGAACTTTGCAAATTCCGGGACCAGGATCGCCCAGAAATCCGGCGCCTTGAATATCAGAACCAGCGAAACGCAGACGGTAGCAAGCGCAAGCAGCACAGGTTTCCGATCGGTTACTTGCGAACTATGCTTCGATAGTCTGGGATGGTTGGACATGCGACCTGTTCCTTCTCCTTGTCTTCTGCCCGCATTACCAGTACGAGTGCTGTAGCCCCACCCATGGAATAGGCTAAAAGACTTGCGAGTCCCCCAAGTTCCGGTCGCAGCCTAGGTCGGCTCATTTGGCAAGCGGAGCAACGCAAGCACGTCGGTGACGTGGCTGACGTAGAGGCCTCGAGAGTTCTCCTGCTCGAATACGAGCAGCATCTAGTAGTTTGTCAGCGTGTCTATTGGTTGTCCATCGGGGTCGTAGATGTCGAGTTTGATCGCGACCTTACCTTGCAATGTGTGCGTGCCGCAGCTTAGGCAGGGGTCGTATGGTCTGATGACCATCTCGATCTGGTTAAGGATGCCTTGATCGTACTTGCCGCCTTTGATGAGGTCTCTGGCTGTCTTCTTCACAGCGATGTTCATTGCTGCATTGTTCTGCACAGTAGCCACCACGAGGTTGAGATCCTTCACGATGCCCTTGTCATCAGTCTCATAGTCGTGAATCAGGGTTCCCCTGGAAGCCTCGACGGAGCCGATTCCTCGAGCTGCTCTGGGGGCGACTCGGGCCCTGACATCCGTGCTTGTAATGTCGGGTTCCTCGAGCAGTTCGAGCAACCTCTCAGTACAGTACACGAGTTCTATCAGTCTCGCCCAGTGGAACAGCAGCGTGGCTTGGGCAGGGCGACCGAACTGGCTTCTGAATTCTTCAAGTTCTTTCTGCGCCAAGGGGGTTGGAATCTTGTCGACGACGTTGATTCGTGCCAGAGCGTTGACTCTGTAGACGCCCACGGGGTTCTCCAGATCCATCGTCATCTTGCCAGCCTTCTTGTTGTACGGGAACTTCAGGTAACTCCAAGGCTCGACCAGTTCAGCGATGTGGTCTAGGTAGTTCTCAACGGCGAAGTCCTCGTGCGATCCGTCTGGTTGCATCATTCTGAGCTTGCCGTCGTAGAGGCTTAGGCCTCCATCTTCCATCACAGTGCCAAGAAATCCCGTGTTGAATACTGCCAGGCTCTTGACCAAGTCGATGTACTTCGGGAAGATCTGCTCCTTGGCAAACTTCATTGAGAAGAGCGCAAAGTCATGCATCTCTTTCGCCATGCCCTTCACTTCTTCGATCTCTTCCTTCTTCAGCGGGCGGCTCCAGCCCCCTGGAACTGCCGCTGCCGGATGTATCGCCTTTCCAGACAGTAGCTGAGCTATTCGCGTCCCGAGGTGTCTGGCGTGAACGACTTTCTTGGCTACGTCTGGGTTTGCTTTGATGACTCCGAAGACGTTTCTGTCCTTGTAGTCAGCCGTCGGGCCGAGGACGAAGTCAGGACCCGAGAGAATCCAGAAGTGAAGGATTCTATCAGACGCCATCTCTGCCATGTAGACTAGTTCCCTAATCTTCCGTGCGGCGTCAGGGATCTTGACGCCGAACACGGCATCGGTTGCTTTCGCCGAGGCGAGATGGTGCGCCCACGGGCAGACCCCGCATATCCGCGGCGTTATCCGCGGCAGTTCTTCAACCATTCGTCCGACGCAGAACTTCTCGAAGCCTCTCAGTTCTACGACATGCATCTTCGCGTCCGCGACATTTCCTTGGTCGTCTAGCTGTATCACTACCTTTGCATGTCCCTCAATTCGAGTCACAGGCTCTATTACGATCTCTTTCGCCATCTTCATCACCTCGGTCTTAGCCTCGCTTTGGCACCAACGAATCTGCTGAAACTGGCAGGCCTGTCAAGCATCGCTTTCACATCCACTCCTATAGTCGAGAGAGCCCCCATCATGTCAACCATCTGGCTCGCGCCTGCTCGTATGGGTCCGAAGCATCCTTCGCAGGGCATGCCGGCCGCAATGCATCTTGGAATCTTCGGGCCGCCCCATCCTCCCCCGTGGCAGCCGGTTCTCGTTGCAGGTCCTATGCAGAAGTAGCCTTGCTCCAATAGGCACCGCTCCTTGTCCGGAGCCGGAAGTTCCAAGGTCCTTTTCAATACCGTGCCGGGCGCGACAGCTTTCTTTTCTCTCTTGAGCGGGCAATCTTCGCAGACCGCCTTCTCCTCCATCGCGAAGGGTTTGTTTTCGAGCAGCGAATTCAGAGCCTGCACCATCACTCCCGGTTCAGTGGGGCACCCTGGGAGGTACACATCAACCTTCACAACCTCGTCCACCGCGTAGACTCGATCCAAGAGCGCAGGGATCTTCTCAGAAGGAAGCACGCTCGGAACGGTGCTCCGCATGCTCTTGTACACGGTGTTCATGAGGTCTTCGCGCGTGAACGAGTTTGCCAAGGACGGTATGCCGCCCCAACACGCGCAGGCGCCGTTCGCTATCAGAACCTTGCATTTCGCCCGCATCTCCTGCAACACTTCCTTGTTCTCTTCCGTTCGCACGCATCCACTCACCATGCCAACGTCAGCTTCGGGCAGTTCTATCTTGGTGCCCTCGCCGGTCTGTCCATAGTATTTGTGATCCATCACCACTGGAGAGTGAACGAACTCAACCTTGGGAAGGATTTCGAGGATCGCATCGCCTATGTCCAACAGCGTCATCTCACACCCCGCGCAGGTCCCCAGCCACTCATCAATGATCTTGGCGACCATCATTTCCACCCGTAGCTATTATCGTGTGTACTTGATATTTATCTCATGCCATATCTGTCTCTGAGGTCGCTACAGAGAGCTGTGGAGAGTAATCCAAGTGCGATCAATCTGAGCACCACGTCTTGACGGTTCGCTGTGTGACCTTTGACAAGTGCGTGGATCGAGGTGCCCCTGTTGGACCGATGCGAATTACCCGATCATGTGAAGAAGCGCGTCGTCGTACTTGGAGTAGGCAACAATCTTTTTGGTGACGACGGCTTCGGTCCTGCAACAGCACAGTTCATCCTCCGAAACATGGAGGTGCCAGATGACGTCTTCGTTCTGGACGTTGGAACGGCTGTCATGCCGGTCTTGTTCGACATCATGTTGAGTGATGTGGGACCCAAACGACTGATCATACTGGACACGATCGATCTTGGAAAGAGACCGGGAGAGTTGGTCAGAGTATCCGTCGACCAGCTACCGCAAACCCGAGGGAGCGTGTTCTCTTTCCACACACTCTCTGCTAGGACGGTGCTTCAAGAACTGAAGGACCGAAAGGGTGTGGAAGTGATCATCTTGGCATGCCAAGCCGCGAGTATCCCTTCCGAGATACGAGAAGGGCTCTCGAAGCCTGTTGAGGGTGCAGTCAGCCAAGCAGCTCGGTTCGTGCTCGAAATGACGCGCACATAGGCCATCCCCGTTCCATGGGGGGGCGCTCGGTCGTCATGCCAACTCGAATACGCGACACGCGCCGTTTGTCTTATATGAGCTATATCTAGTACTCTAAATGACTTCGTCTGCTCGCCTTAGAGGCGGTTGCGCGCAAGACGGAACATGGAGGACATTTGCGTGCCTGAAATGGGTGCCGCGATCTCGATTCTGATGAAGCCCGGGGTACTGACTGTGGACGCTTCGACTTCGATTCTTGATGTTGCTCGAACGATGAAGCATAAGGGGGTAAGAAATCTTTTCGTCGTCAAGGACGGCAAGCCCGTCGGGGTTGTCAGAGACTGGGACATCATAGCGAATGTTGTTGCACTTCATCTGGATCCCTCATCCGTCCAAGCCCGTCAGGTTATGTACACGCCGCCCCCCACAGTCGGGCTGAACGCGAGCTTGGGCGACATTACAAAGCTCATGGCTGAGACTGGGGCTAGGCGGATCTTGGTCGCTGACAAGAGTGGCATGTTCGGCACGGTAACTGCGGGCGACGTGCTCAACTTCGTGTCTGGGATACCTTCGAAGACTTACGGAGATGTGCTGAAGAAGATTAGGCAAGAGGGCGCATAGCATAGGCCTTTGACCGTATGTGCTGGGAGATTCGGGGTGTCTGGAGAATCCACCTACGCGAAATTCATTCGGTCAATTTGATGACTGTTTCGGGGCATTGCACTTCGCAGGCCCTGCACTCAAGGCAAGCTTCGGGATGGGCCACGTACGACTTCTTGGCCCCGTTGTCACTTCTGATCTCGAAGACGTTAGGGTCTGACGGGCATATGTCATGACAAGTTCCACAGCCTGTACACTTGTTGATATCGATTTCAATCTTCACTCCCGTCACTCCACCATTGAGCTACGGCTTCTTCACCTACGACTCCGCCAGTGTCGCATTCACTTGGGCTGTCAACTGATCGAGCGTGAATCCCTTAACAAATATTGCCTTCGGGGGGCACGTTGCGGCGCAGGCTCCGCAACCCTTGCACAGTGCTTCATTCACTATCGCCCGCTTCTTGACCTCCCCGTTCTCGCTGTGTTCTTCTATCTTGATAGCCTTGAAGGTACAGGGATCAACGCACATGGCGCATCCATCACACTTCGATAGGTCAACGAACGACTTCAACGGCTCGAGGTCAACTTTTCCCTGCGCCAGTGGTATCGAGGCCTTTGCCGCCGCGGCGCTGCCCATGGCCACAGCGTCGGTCACGTCCTTGGGTCCCTGAGCCGCGCCGGCGATGAAGATTCCGTCAGTGGCCGTGTCAAGCGGTCTCAGTTTGGCGTGGGCTTCCTGAAGGAAGCCATCCGCCGACTTTGCAATTTTCAGTTTCCCCTGAACATCGGTGAGTTTCGCGCTGGGAACCATGGCGGTTGCAAGCACGACAAGA
>CAZUTN010000081.1:1709-5199 GCA_964623365.1 uncultured Candidatus Bathyarchaeia archaeon | reverse complement strand
CTTTTAAGCGACGTTTTCGCATGCCTTTTGCTGAACGGGAATGGAACCAGTCGTCAGCGTAAGCAAGAGCGAATGGGAGGCATTTCTGGCGGACCACTCGAAACTTGTTCAGAGATACGAGTTGCTCTTGAGTCAACTGGGCGTTGCCCGCACAAGGATCGAGGGTCTGCGCGAGAAGACTGAGCAGCAGATGGCAAAGAGCGGCGAAACACTACGCCAAGTCAAGAGTGTTCTGGACAAGCTGTGCGAAGAAACGGAGAGACAGTTGCTTGAGTCAGAGTGAGGAAGCTCGGGTCGAGGTTGTGGTATCTCGTGGCGACTGGGAAGGGTTTCTTTCCTCGCTTGAGCGCCTGATCAGCCTTCACCAGAACACTCTCCAGCGGCTGAGGGACCTTAAGACTCGGAACGTCGCGATACGGACGGAATTACGGTCCGCTTTGGCGTTGCCAACCCTGGAGACAATGCCAAAAGCGGATTGGACTACTGCCGGAACGTTGCTTCCCGTCCGACCGTGTCGGTACTGTGCCAGCGAAATCGCGACATCGGCTAGGTTCTGTGATCATTGTGGGAAGGTCAATGCGGTCTTGCTTTGCAGGTGCGGTAGCGAACTCAGCGGACCCGACAAGTTTTGCGATAGGTGCGGTCGACCCGTGGTCGTCACGTAGCCGCGTCTATTCAGAAAGGTGACGCTCGGTCTCCTCCATGAGTCGGGCCATGGTAGCGCGGGCTTTCCGCAGGATTTCGTCGCCCTGCTCAACGGCCACTCCAGCCTTCTGCTCAAGCAGGCCAAGCCTCTGCTCGGCGCGACGCAACTTCTCCTCGAGTTCCGTGTTCAGCATGCGAAGGCTACCCAGCTTGTCGAGCACTTTTTGGTATCGTTCAACCAGTTCTTGGTTCTCGGCTAGGAAAGCTTGGAACTCTTGGCGGTCAACCGAGACGCGATTTGGCATCCACCGTTCCCTCAGCTGCGATGATACTTGAGCACAGCTCGACATATGAGTTATTCCTATCGCCGCAGACGCGGGTGTGAGCTGACCCTTGTATGCTGGCTCTCGATGCGACCTCTTATGTCCGAAAACCAGAACTCTGACGAGATTCGTAAAGCCAAACGCGAGAGACGCGGTTTCAAATAAATACCTTGAAGGTGGAGAACTAGGTTCATGGGATACCAGCCGCGGACGCCTCGAGATTTCGGAAGACGACCCAGAAAGGTGGCGCCCAAGACCAAATCCGGGAAGCGTCGACCAAGCAGCGGTTACAGGCTCGAAGAGGAGCATGTCCTGACCCCGAGGGAGGTTGTCGACAGAACCCTCAACAGTCTGACCCGCCTAGGAAGCCAGAGATTCGCAGTCGCTCCGTTCTATGAACACTTTGACCGTTGGCTTCTGAGTCTACGGACCGTTCTGTCCGAGCTCGAGTCGAATCCTGCGATCACTGTGGACGACCAGTTCGCAAAGGAATGCTCACAAGTACTCTCGGACATCGAATTGACGCTGAAGGAGAGACGAGTCAACGAGGCTTCGCGTGAGGAAGCGATTCGAAGAAGCAACCAGAGTCTTCTGGACGCGAGAAGTTTCCTCGCGCAAACCGAGCGGGAATATGCCACCAAAGCGAAGGAACTCGCTGGCAGGAAAGAACGCGCGGTCAAGCCTGTGGCTACCAGGGTCGGAAGGCTTGGAAAGGAACTGAATCGAATAGTCAAGATGAGAGCGGGCTTCCTCAGAGGCATCTCGAAGAAGATCAAGGCGCAGAAAGAGGCAGAAGCGGGTCAAAGACTGGACTCCACAAAGACCGAGCTTACGAAGATCGAGCGATCTTTCGCCACCGAGCAAGAGGAGTTACGAGACGAATACAAGAGAAGAGAGCAGCATATCCTCGAACAGATTGCGAAACATCAGAAGGAGATCGAAGAATTCGAGGCAGGATCACAGATCGATGACGCGTTGGATGCGCGGCGCCCTGCATGCAACGCCCTCATCAATGCTGTGAACACACTACTCCAGAGGATTCAACCAACGTCAGAAACCACCGGCGCGTCCTCATGATTTCCGCCTCATGTCACGAATTATTTGCGGAGAATTGATATACTCACTGTGAACAGTCGCCGGTGGAGGGATAATGGATAATGCCGTATTGTCCCAATTGCGGCAGACAACTACCGAGTGACGCAAAGTTTTGCACGAGCTGCGGCGCCGCATTAGGAGCGGTGACTCCCGCTGCTCCTCCACCACCTTCGGGCTACGCGCCGCCTAGCCCACTGGCAGATCTTGGGTCTCGCATAGTTGCCGGGCTGATTGACTACATCATCCTCGGCGTCATCGCCGCCATCTTGTTCTTCTTGGCTTTCGCGCCGGTAATGGCTGTCCCCGCGTGGATGATGGATGGCTGGAGCGCGACCTGGGGCTGGGGTTGGTTCGGCGGGTTGTTCGGAATCCAGTTCATTCTGTGGCTGATCTACTTCACCTACTTCGAGGGAACCTCCGGTCAGACTATCGGAAAGAAGTTCGCCCATGTGAGAGTCGTCAAAGAGGATGGCTCCAGCTGCGATTTCGGCTCGGCACTCGTGAGAAGCATTCTTAGGATCATCGACGGCCTACCGTCCATCTACATCCTTGGAATCATTCTCATAGCAGCCACGGATAAGAAACAGCGCCTAGGCGACATGCTCGCAAAGACGATCGTGGTCAAGGCGTAGACCGAACGAGCTCGCTTGGAACTCCCTAAGATCGGGGCTACCGCAATAGGCACCATATTCGGCGCGGTTCCGATCCAGTCCCCTTTTCTTCCGGAAGCCATTCTCTCAGAAAAGCAAGCGGACTGATGAATCCTAGGTAGGAAGAGGCTTGCCAAAGAGCACTCGAGGGGACGGAGGTGCAGAACCTCGACGGAATCGCACGAGGGATCATCGAAACCGCTGGCTACGGCCAGTTCTTCATTCACTGCACAGGACATGGAATCGGCCTCGAGACCCATGAAGAACCGTACATCGTCGCTCGCAACTCAATGAAGCTCGCCGAGGGCATGGCGTTCAGCGTCGAGCCAGGCATCCACCTTCCAGGAAAGTCTGGAGTTCGAATAGAAGACGTTGTAGTCATAGAAGCAGGGAAAGCGCGCAGGCTGAACAAGTCCACGTGAGAGCTCAGAATTCTGTAGCGACATCGCCGAATAGAGCACGCGGCTGTCGGGGATTCATTGCTTGGACATGTCCGCGTCAGTGCTCTTTTTCAAGAGGGCAGCTGGAGCCCCCCTTTGCTTCAACTCAACCTGACTGCTTGTTTCGCCGCTTTCTGCCAACAGGCAAGTTTTCCCAGACCGCTACTCTTCTGCGTGTGGGGTAATTCGGGTGTGACACACACTGATGTGAGATGTGTCACATCGATGAGGGGTGCAAGCGACCAAACGCTCTTGCCCAGCTAGCGTTTGACATCGTAGGCGTACCCGCCGTCTTTCTCTCCTGCCTCCACAACTTGTCCCGACTTCATCATTACCA
>CAZUTN010000081.1:0-1609 GCA_964623365.1 uncultured Candidatus Bathyarchaeia archaeon | reverse complement strand
CTCTCCGAAGAGGACGCTCATGCCTTCTCGGAAAGAGCGGTCTCAATTGATCTCGACCATGAAGACCCAGGTCCTTCTTGGCATCTGGTTCGTCCCCCGTCTCTTGCCTTTCAAGGATGAACTCCATAGAGGTCCAGGAGTTGCAGTCTCGTTGCGTCAAGCCGTTCCACGACGATGTCGGAGAAGCGCTTCAGCAGCTCATAACCCAAGTTGTGGTCCTCTTCAGACTTGGTGCGGAGACATTTCGCATCTAGCGCGATTGCTCGCGTGAGTTCCACGGCCCGGGCGTCGAAACGCCACCGGTACGGTGGGATGAGCCACGACCAGCCCAGCACTCCGCCCTCTCCAACCGTCTGAACTATGATGGAACCGCGTTTGCCGGCGTGTATCTCCACCGCTACCTTGCCCTGACGAATCATGTAGAACCGGTTCGCCTCTTCACCCTCGCGAAAGAGAAACTGGCCTGCATTGAAGCGCACATTAGACGCGCATCCGACAATGATCTTGAGGTACCGCGGCTCAAGGCCTTTCAAGAACGGATGCTCTGACAAGATGGGTTCAAGCGTTTCCATCGGATTTCCCCGTGCTGAAATGATTGCCGCATGACTTAATTGACTTTCTAGGACGACGCGAAGCCCCTCGGTGCGAATGTTGCATCACCTCACGCCAGCACGCAGCCTATCTAGAAGCCGGACCGAGAACAATGTCTAGGTTCTCTTAGTCAGCGTTAGGTTGAAGGCATCAACGCACTCTTACTCGAGACTTGACGCTCATCGGGACGACTTCTCCTACCGTCTGTGTCAGGTGACAGTAGGCTACTGCAAGATCTGCACAGCGTCGGGCAACCACCAAGTCGTCTTTCTTCGACAACACGAGAAGGATAACTTTGACGCTGGAAAATCGGTAGCCGCGACCCCCAACAAGTGCAACTTTGGCTTTCACATTCGCCTCGACACCAATGGGGGTGAATCGCAGCTTGCTCATGAAGTAGAGAAACGTTGCTATGAGACAGGCAGCGAGTGACGATAGAAAGAGCTGGTCGGCGCACGCGTATCTTCCCAAGCCTCCAAACTTGGCGGGAGTGTCGAATCTGAGATCGCGAAGACCGGGGAGATGAATCTTCCCGCCGGTCTTGTGATCCCACGCTCCGCGAGCCTCATAGTGAAGGATACCATGGCCACCCAAGCACCACATCGCCTCGAATAGCTGCTCGACTGCTCAGCACGATTAGCAATAAATATTCGTTGAGTACCGCGTTTGTTGGAGAGACGTGATTCAAGAGATGCGCGTGGACGAAGTTGATGTGCCCGAGAACCTGTACTACTCAAAAGAGCATCAGTGGCTGTCGATCGAGGGAGAGAGATGCCGTGTTGGGCTAACCGATTATGCGCAGAAACAACTGCATGAAATCGTTTTCATCGACTTGCCGGAGGTCGGTGCAAAAGTGACCGATGGACAGATCATGGGGTCGGTCGAGTCAGTCAAGGCTGTGTCTGATATCTTCAGCCCCGTATCCGGCGAGGTGCTGGAAGTCAACAAGAACGTACAAGACAGCCCCGGCATCATCAACAAGAGTCCGTACCAAGACGGATGGGTCGTGGTCGTCAAG
>CAZUTN010000080.1:0-5277 GCA_964623365.1 uncultured Candidatus Bathyarchaeia archaeon | reverse complement strand
ATGAAGAAGATGTCGGCGCAGGGGTCGCATATCTCGATCAACGACGGAAAGGCCGCTCACCAGCTCGTCCCACACATCCACGTGCACATAATCCCGCGGAAACCTGAGGACGGAGTAACGTTCACCGCGCGGAAGCGGCTTTCGCAAGAAGAGATGGGAAGAATCAGGACCCTAATCGGAACCTAGCTCCACTTCGCTGCCGTCGTTTTCATGGTGTTCGACAACTCCAATCTTATGTGGGTACACCGCCCGCAGACGAGAGAAGATGTGACATAGGTTCTAGCGGCGAAAAGACGACCAGTCATCGTCAGAACAACCGCCCGGAAGTCTGAGGAAGAGAGAACTAGGCTTGGAACCGAGGCATCCTCTTCCAGACCGCCCTAACAAGCGGGATAGACACAAGGAGGCCGACGGAGACTTGGCCTACGTTGAACGGAACCTCTGCAAGAGCAGCCCAGCCGAATCCCAGCACGCCCACTTGGTAGAGGAAATATCCCAGCACCATTTCGGCTCCGCCACAAAGCACGGCCAACACGACAAGCGAGAACTGAGGTTCACTACTGAACCCAAGTGATGCGATTGTGGCGAAGATCAGCAGCGCAAGGAGGAACCACAGAGCCACTGGTACTTCGACTTCAACGGTTGTCTGAGCTAGCCCAGGGAGACCCACGGATGCTTCGGCCGGTCCCGCATAGTATGTAGCGCCGACGGACCCTACTAGTACGGCCGCGACGATTGCAGCCAAAGTCGACCCAATCTTCAAGTTTGCGCCCGGCTTCAGTTTGTAGATACGGTTTCCCAAGTAGCCTACGATAGCTCCTTCTGCCGCCTTGATGATCAGTGTGCCAGGCGCGTAATGTGGGAATCCCAGTAGAAGGTCAGCAATCATGGACCCAACCCCACCTGCGACCGCCCCGATCGAAGCACCGAAGAGAAGCGCTGTTGTGTACACCATCGTTTCTCCGATGTTGAAGTAACCTCTCGTCGCTGGAATGTAGATCGAAAAGACCATCGTTGCAGCCGCGATCAACGCAGTGAAAACAGCCGTTATGCTCACCCTGAGCGCAGTGCGCGCACCAGCAGCTCCCGAGGCTACGGGCATAGTTCATCTAATCGGCCGTTTCGGTCTGGCATATATAAGCGCTCACCTATATATCGGCCAATCGTGTGTGTCGGTCTCCGATGTCTCTGGTCACTTCACTTCACTGTCCACGATGCGGGGTTGTCGATAGGAACCTTGACGCAGTGAGATGCCCGAAGTGTCAGAACACTCTACTGTTCGAGTATGAGTACGGGAAGTTGCGACGCGTTTTTACGAGCGGAGATTTTCAGGCGCGTACCCCTGGAGTGTGGAAGTTCCGAGAACTCCTCCCGATCACCGGCGAACAGAACGTCGTCTCACTAGGTGAGGGCGGCACATTCATGCACGACTGCCCCAGACTCGCGCGTGAGATCGGAATCAGAAAACTTCTCTTGAAGGACGAAACCACGAACCCAACCGGCTCATTCGTAGACCGCGGAATGACGGTCGAGGCCTCAAGGGCAAAGGAGCTTGGGTCAAGAATCATAACGTGCGGGGCAAAGGGCAACCTAGGAGCATCCGCAGCAGCCTACGCCGCGAAAGCGGGTGCCAGATGCAGGCTACTTCTCCCAGAGATCCTAGACACGGGAAAGCTTTACCAGATGATTGCTTACGGAGCCGAACTCGAGCCCGTGAGAGACTACGAAGACGCGCTTCACAGAAGCAAGCCATCCACAGATGAGTACGTAGTCTCGCCAGCAAGCCCGTTCTTCTTGGAAGGCGAGAAGACAACAGGGCTTGAGATATGCGAGCAACTGGGCTGGGCGCTACCAGACAGGATCGTCGTTCCAGTCGGCAATGGCGGCCACCTCTCAATGATCTGGAAGGCCTTGCAGGATCTTAGAAGAGCCGAAGTCGTTAGCGATGAGCCGTCGAGGATGACGTGCGTTCAACCGCAAGGCGCGGCCCCAATCGTTCATGCGTTCAACTCGAAAAAGACAGATGTGACGCCTCAGGCGTCGGTGAACATGTTCGCAGCCGACATAGCAGTTCCAGCTCCGCTCCACGGATTCATGGCACTCAAAGCTCTCAGTGAGTCGAAGGGTTCAGCCATCTCAGTCACCGACCGCGAGATCCTCAAAGCAGCCGCCTTGCTCGCCCATACCGAAGGAATCTTTGCAGAACCTGCGGCAGCCGCTGCTATCGCAGGGCTTGCGAAAGCCGTCAAATCCGACAAGATTGACCGAGATGAGGAAATCGTCTGCGTGATAACCGGGGCTGGGCTCAAGGATCCGAACGCTGTGAAGCAGCACATTGACCGATCGAAGAGACTTGACAGGTTGCTAAGGCGAGCAGAGCCGAGAGAGTTCACCCTCGAGGTGGGAGGAACGAAACTTTCGATTCTGCAGTTGCTTGGCCAGTCGCCGGCTCACGGTTACGGAATCTGGAAGGCTCTTGCAGATGAGTTCGGAGTTTCAGTCAAGCTCCCGAGCGTGTATCAGCATTTAACAGAGCTTGAGGGACTGAATCTGATATCAAGGGTGAGACCCAAAGTCTCGGTGGGCAAGAGAGAGATCTTCCCGTACCAGCTAACAGAGAAGGGAAGAGAGATTCTGCGCGCGAGAAGACGAATCGAATAGTCTCAAGCTACAGCGTGGCAGAACTTTTCGGCTTCGACCCGGACGCGACGAAGATTCCGATTTCTGCCTTTCTTCCGTGCAGGGATATTCCGCAGCACTTTGTTCTGGCCAGCTCCACCTTCACATCTTCTAGTCCAGCATCTTCAAGCCACTTCTTGACTTTCGCCAGCTCAAATCCAAGCCATCGGTCCGCCATCTCTTCCCGCAGCCAACGCTCGTTGTGCTTCTCCAAATCCGCGACCGCGAGCTTGCCGCCCTGCTTGAGAACTCGCGCCATCTCAGAGATCGCTCGTTTTGGTCTTGGACAATGGTGAAGGATCATGTTCCCCACGACGGCATCGGCGAAAACGTCGTCCACTGGTAGATCCTCCGCGTCTCCTACCCTGAACTCCACGGATCCGACAAGCCCGAGCTTGCCCAAGTTGTCTTTCGCCGTCTGCAGCATTGAAGGGGAAAGATCCACGTCTACTATCCTTCCTCTGCCTTGTGTTCGCGTGGCAACCTGTTGGGTCAGGAAGCCAGTTCCGCAACCTACGTCAACGACAGTACTGTCGGGCTTGACATCCGACGCTTCGAGTACCGCGTCTGCGATTGTTTCGTCGAAGAAATCCTCACGCATCCTGTCCCAGCGGTTCGCCACGGTAGCAAAGTACTTGCTAGCTCTCGCTTTCACCTTGCTGGATCTAACGCCTCTCCGTAGCCGACTATGTCGGCGCTTGCGCATTCCAAGGCACGCCCCAGGTGCTCTAGCCAGACTATGCGATCTATCTAAAGAGTGATTAGTTGACGGCAACTACTGTAGGATGAGGGGAAGAATGGGTGAGTTCTCCCAGAAGCACATATGAGAAGGTCTTCGAGCTGCTCGAGGAGCATCACAGCTGGTTCTCGGAGAGCATTCCGCTGATCGCGTCAGAAAACGTTCCCAGCCCGGCCGTTCGCGAAGCCATCATCTCGGATTTCGGCAACCGCTACGCGGAAGGATGGGTTGGAGAGAGAGTCTACGCCGGATGCGTCTATATCGACCAAGTCGAGCAGATCTGCATAGACTTGGCCAAGCAACTCTTCGGCGCGGAGTTCGTTGATGTTCGCCCGGTCTCTGGCGTTTGCGCGAACCTCGTTGCCTACACGGCGTTCACGAATCCTGGCGACATCATGATGGCTTTGGCAATCCCGAGCGGCGGCCACATATCGATGGGAAAGAGGGATTTCAACGGAACTGCCGGTAGCGTTCACGGTCTCGATGTCGAGTACTTCGTCTTTGACCGAAACGAGATGAACATCAATGCAGACAAGACCAAGGAGAAGGTTGAGAAGATGGTGAAGGATGGAAAACGCCCGAAGCTTGCTACATTTGGCGGGAGCCTGTTTCTGTTTCCGCATCCAGTAAAGGAGCTAGCCGAGTACTTCCATGGGATTGGAGCCACAGTTGCGTACGATGCAGCTCACGTCTCAGGTCTTATCGCCGGCGGACAGTTCCAAGACCCACTGCGCGAGGGCGCGGATGTGATGATGATGAGCACTCACAAGACCCTGTTCGGCCCTCAAGGCGGCACCGTAGTCTCTTTTGACAAATATGCCGAGCAGATCAAGAAGGCGACATTCCCATCGAACACGAGCAATCACCACCTGCACACGGTCGCCGGAAAGGCTGTCGCGTTTGCGGAGATGCTTGAGTTCGGTCGCGAGTACACGTCGGAGATCGTCGCGAACGCTAAGGCACTTGGACAGGCGTTACACGAGCGCGGTCTGACCACACTCGCGGAGACCAAGGGATTCACTAGGTCGCATCAGATCGCCGTCGACACAACCAAGTACGGCCTTGGAGGAGACATCGAAAAGTACCTCGAGAAAGCGAACATAATCGCGAACCGACAACTGCTTCCAGGAGATATTCAGGCCGGACGGCATTATCAGAACCCAGGCGGAATACGACTGGGCGTCTCAGAGATCACGCGCCTCGGCATGAAGAAGTCACATATGGCTGAAATAGCCGAATTCATCAAAAGAGTAGTCGTCGACAAGGAACCTCCCGAGAAGGTCAGGACCGACGTGGCGACGTTCCGCAAAGACTTCCAGAAGGTACACTACGCTTTCGAGACGGCACGGTCAGCCTACGAGTACGTCAAGATCCGGCAGTGACTATGGACAGTATTGTCGGGTCACACGGCGCGTGGATGTGGACACTGAGGGACTCGGTCGGAGAAGCCAAGACGCATTCTACTTCTGAGCGTGCTACGATGCTGGACCTAACTGGGGGTGCTGTTCCTCACGGGGGTTCTATGTCTTTGAACTTGACTCCACCCTGCGAGTTCATTCTGATCGTGAAACGACAAGGAGATTCTTTCCGCGCCGAACGGTAGAAACCCTCCGCCTCCCAAAGTCCGCCAACTTGGCGTATCCTACGAAACTCCACGCCGTATCCGTGAGGAGAAACCCTTCGAATCATCTTGAGAACCCTCTCTCTAACCTCATCTTCGCCAATACCTGGTCGCTTGAAACGCGGTATCTCAAGTCTCTCCTGTTTGAAACAAGACAGAGCCCACTCCAACTATATTGAGGCTTTCCTCTGCGAGACAGACACCTCACAGACTCGTCTGCAGAGCCGACCATGGCTGA
>CAZUTN010000079.1:0-5319 GCA_964623365.1 uncultured Candidatus Bathyarchaeia archaeon | reverse complement strand
AGACTTTCTCCCGCGAGTTCAGGATCTCCAAGTCTTGCAGGCTGTGGCAACATAGTTCAGGATACGTCGGGGCGGCTTTCGGTCTGGGCCCTTTCTCCCCTACAATCAGCTCGCCTTCATTGATGCAAATCGCCTTCTGCTCCATCAGATACTTGAAGGCCAGGGCGCGGCGCACGGGAGCGGACTTGGTGCCCATGTCTTGCCGATAGAACTTGGTGAGCAGTTGTGCCCTCTCGATTGATAGGGTCGGTCGCGCTTGTAGGCTCTCTTCTCGCAGCTGCGTGACCCTTGCACTCGTAGGCATGGCCTAACCTCCTATTGTAACTTGCAGGCCAAATCTCCGCAGAGTTGCGGCGATCTCGGCTACTCTGTCGGCTGACGGCGGCTTCGTTTCGGGCAGATTCCATACCCTCCTCAGCCTTCTATATTTTTCCAGGCCGAGCTTGTGGTATCCTAGGAGATGTACCTGGGGCGGGTGGGTTAGAGAGGCGACGAACTCGCCGAGCTTGGAGACGTTCTCCTCGTCATCGTTGATACCCGGAACGACGGGCACGCGGACAATAATCTGATGCCCTTTCTGCGAGAGTTCCTGCAGGTTCTTCAGAATCAACCCGTTGGATACGCTCGTATACTGGCGATGCTTCTCATCGTCCATAAGTTTGATGTCATAGAGGAACAGATCTACGTCTCCGCAGATTCTGCTAAGGATGCTGAATGGCGCGCAACCGCTCGTATCCACCGCGGTATGGATCTCTCGCTCTCTGGACTCGCGAAGAAGACCGCCGAGGAAGTCGGGCTGCGACAGGGGCTCTCCGCCGGAAAAAGTGACACCACCTCCAGACTGGTCGTAGAAAATGATGTCCTTAACCACTTCCGCCATCACTTGGGAGACCGTGACCTCTCGACCTATGATTTCACGTGCTCCGCTGGGGCATACCTGCGCGCAATTTCCGCAACGGGTGCATTTGTCGAGAGCGGTTGTCAAGGTGCCATCCGACTGCGAGATCGCGCCGTTCTCACAGGCCTTCAGACACTCCAGACAGCGGATGCAGCGGTCTTCCCGAAGCATCAACTCCCGTACTGGGGCCTGACCCTCTGGATTGTGACACCACCAGCACCGCAGGGGGCATCCTTTGAAGAAGACCGTGGTGCGAATGCCCGGCCCGTCGTGAATCGAGAACCTCTGAATGTCAAAGATGATTCCCGTTTTCAGTGACATAGGTTCTCAAACCCGCCCGCGGACCAGAGTATGAATGGCAGAGTTCGACAGCTTGTAGCATAGCTACTGAAAAGGCATGTGCTTGTGGCAGCAGAATTCGGTCAAGCTTTCGCAGACTCAGGATCTAGACAACAACGGGACTGCTAAGATGTGCGGGGGGATTCGAACCCACGAAGCTCATCGCTACTTGAGCAGAAGACACCTGGCGGTTTCTCCCGTTCGATGTTCCCTCTTCCCACGTCCTCGGCCGAGAGAATCACGCCTATTCGTCTATGATGCGGTTGGCAAAGATGCGAATGATCGCTGTAGCGAACGTTAAACTTTGAATCGCGCGGCATGACTGCGGCAAATGGTCCAAACCACCCTGTCTCATACAGAGAATTTCGGATCGTTGTGCACTCCCCCAGAACCCTGACGGCTAGGGTCCCCGTCTTCTTTGACCGTCTTCCAATAGAAACTCCCGCCCGGTAGCTCGACTGGAATCTGCCCACCTGAAGAGAACTTTGCTAACATCACTTTGCCCCGCGATGCTGTCGGTCGCCGGGCATGTATCTTCTTCCTGACTATCGCGCATCACATTCGGCGGACACATGACGGGATTATCAAGACGAACCGCCGGCTGTCAGGTGATCGCTTTTCCTCTCTTTCCGGAAGCGTTCGTATTCTCTCCTCTCGATGATTTGCCTCAGATGATCCACCACCAACCAGACTTCATGGTAGGTGTTGTACAGTGCGATCGGCGCCACCCTGATAGTGTTGGGCGGCCTGTGATCCGCGACAACGCCTCTTGCTTTGAGAGCCTCCGTGATCCTCCAAGCCTCGTCATGCTCTAGGGCAACATGTCCGCCTCTGCGCTCAGGATCTCTAGGTGTCCCCACGCCGAAATTGTAGGGTTCCTTGCTCAGGAGTTCGTCAACGAGATAGATGAGATACGACGTGATCCTCTTGGATTTCTCGTGTATGTTCTCTATCCCGGCTTCGTTCGTTATCTTGAGTGCGCCTTCAATTGGCGCGGCGCTGAGCATGGCTGGCGATGAGATCTGCCAGCCGCCCGCGCTCTTCTGGTGCTCGAACTCTATACGCAGGTCAAACTGTTTCTCTTTGACATAGCCGAACCATCCCGCAAGCAAGGGCTCCCTGTCAAAGTGGCTCTTGTTCACGTACAGGAAGGCGGCGCTTCCGGGGCCGCTGCTCATGTACTTGTAGCTGCACCACATCGCGTAGTCGAGCCCCCATTCGTCGAACCTATGAGGAATGTTTCCGACCGAATGCGAACAGTCGAATCCTATCGCTATTCCTCGTTTGTGAGCTTCTCTGATGAGGTACGGCATGTCGAGCAGCTGTCCGCTCTTGTACAATACGGACGCCAGGTGCACGAGTGCGGCCTCGTCAGTCATCATGTCCACAATCTGGTCCTCGTCAAGCATCCTGCCGTCCTTGCTGGGCGCGAGCACAAGCCCTTCTTCGGAAAAGCCTCTGAGTCTCAGGTGACTTCTGAGCGCGTATAGGTCGGTTGGGAAATTGAGCGCGTCGGCCAGGATGTTCTTTCTCTTTCCCACTGGCTTGTAGAATGTGCTTGTCAGTGCGTGTATGTTCACGGTGGTGGTTCCTGTTGCGACCACCTCGTCGGCCCGAGCGCCGACAAGCTTCGCTGCTTGAGCACCTAGGCTCTCAGCATAGTAGAACCACGGGTTCTCGGCTTCCAACCAACCTCTTATTCCGAGCCTCTTCCATTCATCGAGAACCCTGAGCAGAGCTTCTTCCGAGTCTCTCGATAGCAGGCCGAGCGAGTTCCCGTCTAGGTATATTGTGCTTTTCGGTATATGGAATCTGAATCTGAACTTGGCCAGCGGGTCCCTTGCGTCAAGCTGTCTCGCGAATTCCTGGTCGGCTCTGAATTTCTCTGTCATTGGCGCCATCAATGCTTCACGATCTCTGATGATCTATTAGGCGTCAACGGTCGAGCTCCCCAACTCGAAGATGGTGGAGCTATTCAACAGGAAATCTCAGAGAAAAAGGGACGATGGGCCCGACGGGCAAGTGTCTCGATGCGTCGCCTCATGAGCCTCTTCCGACTGCTCCCAGGGCTACGAGTTCTATGCCGAAGAGGAGGAAGTCCAGCGCCAGCAGCACTACGAGCACTGTGAGGCCAAGAGCGGGGAAGATCAGTATTGCGCATGCCAGTATTATGTCCAGAATGCTGCCTGCATGCCTTTCCCTCACCATCCATGTGCACGGGATAACGCATGGAATGCGGGGGGTGGGGTTCGAACCCACGAAGGCCTACGCCACAGGATTTCTTGTCCCGAAGCGGATCTTAAGTGTGGCACGACTTGAGTCAGTCGACCTGCCCCTTTGACCTGAATCCCGCCCTTGCGGTGTGGTTTTGGGTCTCGGGAACCCCCGCTCGAATGTGCTAGAACACGGGTTTGGCTAAAAGGTTGCCATGGCCGATGCAGGCGCTGAAAAAAGATCGGTTCTCGAACAGCCCAAAACTATATGGCAGCACTCGCGGTACTCTCCTCGGCTGGGCCCGTGGCGCAGTCCCGCAGGTTGACGCCTACGGGGCGAAGTATGGATAGCGCGGCAGATAGACGACTGAGACTAGCCGAGCCTCCTAAGCGAACCACGGAATCAGCTGTAGAGTGCGCCCAAGAACGCACGCGAAAGTCCGGGGTTCAAATCCCCGCGGGCCCGCCAAATTTGCACCCGTTCAGAGCACAATGGGCTCGGGTCTGCCCTGCTAACTGGATAGGTTTAATGTGGCGCTTTGACCAAACCGTCGGTCGTCGCGCTCTTTTCTCAACACACTGCGGAGTCGTGCCTCTCCACCTGTTGTGGGTGTTTTTCCGCCCCGAACCATTGGTGGAACATCGCCTAGGGCGCGTTACGTTCGTCCCGGGCTGAGGTGCCGACTATGTTTAACTATATGTTTAGACATTCTTCCTCCAGGTCTATCTTGACGAAGACCTTGACGATAAGAGATGAAGTGTACAGAAAGCTCCTCACTGTGAAGAGAAAAGATGAAAGTTTCAGCAAGCTGTTCGAAAGACTCGTGGAAGGAGCAAGGGCAGTGGAGACCCTGCGGAACCTCAGAGGATGCGTTGAGTTCACGAACAAGAAGAGAATGCTTTCAGAGATCGAAGCACTGAGAGCCGAGCGCAGACCATGATAGTCCTTGACACCGATGTCTTGATCGAGATATTTGACAAGCATTCCGAGAAGGGCGATGAAGCATTGCAGAAAGTCATCGAATGCGGTGACAGCGTTAGAACAACAGCCATCAATCTACACGAGATCATTTACGGTCTGCAGAAATACGCCAAACCGGTGAAGGGGATTCTGCAGTTGCCTGTGCTAAACTACACGAAAGAAGACGCCCAACTCTCCGCTAGGCTTGAGTTCGAGGCAGAGAGAACTGGAACTCCAGTGCGGAGAACGGATGCTATGATAGCGGCAATTACTATCAATGGCGGAGCGACGCTCTACTCTTTTGACGTGAAACACTTCAAGCCTCTAGAAGTACATGGCCTTAGACTGCTCCGCTGACTTGTCGGCTCATTTGCCTTGGGTTCTCTAGACTTGTGGTTGATTTGAGTTCGAACCCTTGTGAATTGTGAAACCATTTCTGCCAACAAAATTGGTGCCGCTCCCGCGACGTATGAATCAGAAGAATTTCGAAGCCAAATCTAGCGCCAAAAATGCTTCGGGTCCCGGCGGGCCCGCCATTCTCTTTCAGGATCTGCTACGTTTCCTGCCTCGCACGATTGCCAGAGCAATCAATGCCGCTACTGCACCAGTCGCGACAGTTCCGATCGCACCCAAACCGACTGGCTGCTGAGACGGCGGCTTGGTGCTAAGGGTGCTCTCCAAACTGGTAGCCTGACCGGTAGTGATAGATTCGGCTGTCGAGACAGTCGTTGTTGCGGTTTGGAATGTGGATGTCTCCGAGATGTTCACGACTTGGACCTCGGTCACAAAGAAGGAGTCGGCAGCCTCTTCTCGATACGCGGCGAGAGCCTTCGGCGACGAGTCCAGCCGCAGGTTAGAGATGCTGCCATCATTCCTCCAGTTTTCATGCCAGTAGCTCATCGCCTTGA
>CAZUTN010000078.1:2520-5353 GCA_964623365.1 uncultured Candidatus Bathyarchaeia archaeon | reverse complement strand
TGCTGGTTCTTGAGTAATCCTGCCGCGGCTCGAGCGCTCACATACCTTGGTTGGGCAACTTGGCTGCTCGGCACTCTTCTGATCTTCCTGTCCATTGCTGTTCTTCGAAGTAGAGGCCGGCCACAGAATGGAAAGGATTGGACCCACACTACGATTATCGTTGAAACCGGAATCTATGCCGTCGTTCGCCACCCGCTCTATCTGGGCTGGTTACTCATGTACCCTGCCGCCATCTTGATCAGCCAACATTGGCTGACAGCGCTTGTTGGAATTCCGGGTATGGCCTGCATGTATGCGGTCTCAAGACGAGAGGAGAAGTATCTTGTTGAAAAGTTCGGTGAGCGGTACGAACGTTACATGCAGTCTGTTCCCGCGATGAACCTCCTTGCTGGACTCGCGAATAGGCTGCGACGCAGCAAGGGAAGATAGAAGCATCGGAGGGGAGTCTTTCATATCCGCCTCCACTCCAAGAACCGACCGTCGAAAAGAGAAAGCTTCGCCGTCCAAGATTGCGCATGCGACTTCTAATCGGTGAAAGCGATTAATGCTGCGGGCACTGGCATTCAGTCTTCTCGCCGGTTTGGCGACAGGCGTTGGCGGTCTGACAATCATCTTGCCAGGAGGGGTTTTGCAGAAGGATCCCGGATTTCGTTATCGGCACAGTCACTAGAATGATGTTGGCGGTTTCCTCCCCATCGCTTACTTCAAAGGCGATGAAACAGCGATCCACAGCATGCTTGGAAGACTCACGGTAGCAGCAGGCTTCAGTCTTGACTCCGGGCTTGGCGGCTTTATCACTTTGGTCATGGGGCACACAATGAGCTGGAAGGCGTGATGACGGCTGTTCCGCCAAGACAAGCTGGGCTCAGCAGGCTCAGGGCCCTGTTGGTAACACTGCTTTCCGGCCTTGCTGAGCCGGCCGCGGCGTCGGCGGCTCTGCTGATCATGCAAGATGTCAGCAGCCCAACATCAGCGTTCTCTTCGGCAGTGGCTGTTGGCGCGATGGTCTACATTACTGTAGATGAACCCACCCGAGGTCTACGCACACGGTGAGGGTCATGCCGCAGTCCTGGGCATAACATTCGGCGTCTTGGCAGCGCTAATTCTGATCGGTGTAATCTGAACGCGCTTGCACTGATTCAACCAAGCTGCTATGCGTCTAACCCCCCGATCGACATACAATTGTCATAGGTTCGGATACAGTCTCGTGCTTTTGCCTGGAAAATCGCCGAACACCTTGCTGCTGTCCCACTGTTCATGTTTCGAATCGACAATAGTTCCCAGACATCAGGCATAGAGAGGCGTGCTTGTGTTCTATCCGGAACCCTTGCGAAGTCGGAGATCCCGTGATCTCAGCTCGGGATCTGAGTGTTGTGGACGTATTCTTTGACCGCATCCTCTATTCTTGTTCCGGCAGGTTTCACGAAGGCTTTGATTCCGAGTTCCCCCAGCACCGATAGAGCTCCTGGACCAAACTCCCCTGCTATGGCAGAATCTACCTCGAGATCTCGAAGCATCTCCGAAACCAAGGGACCGACACCCATTGAACGGCTTACGTACGGATTTGCCTCAACCTTGACGCTTCTGATTGAGCGGTCTTCCACATCGATTACGGTGAACGTACGGCACTTGCCGTATGTCGTAGCCACTTTGTCTTCCAGGCCGCCTGACCCTTCGGATGCCACGGCTATCCTTTTGACCATATGGGCTTCACATCCCGCGTGCCGGATTTCTTGCTCGCGTCCAAGAACTGCACATGATCGACATTACTCAGTCGGCACGCTCCTTGCGCTCTCTCGGGGAGAAGATCGCATGTATGAACCAGATGCAGGCGAATAACAGAAATGTTGCCAAGAGGCGAAGCAGCAGGGCTCTATTCTGTGAGCCTGCCGCGCTACCTCTTCTCAGCCCTGTACCCCTCGGAGGCAGCCTTTCGCCTAGATAGACAGTGCCGTGCCTCTCGCGTCTCTCCTGCTCACTTCTAGGAGTTCCCATCCTACGCTCAGACATATTCGGAATCAACCAAGATCAAGACTTTATGTGTAAATGCACATAAACTTACCTCATATCAGAAATACGGAAATGCAAGTCAATTCTTCTGAATCAGAGAGGCTGACTTGTAATCGCGACGCGTTGACACAGCATATGCCCCACCACTATTCAATCGTGCCGCGGTTCTAGTCTCAAGGAGTCATCAAGGTTGTTCCATTCCATTGGACCGGCCATATGGCGAGACGCGTATTGAAGGAGTCTAACGTGGACTACATGTAAGCAGGTGTGGGAAGAACGATGGAAATCCACATCACCGATTCCGTCAGTGCTGCCCCCTTATAGCGACGTCAGAGCTCAATGATATCCCCTGTCCGGATAGGCTTGCAGCCATCTCCGAGGGAATTGAGAAGCCGCTGAATCGCTTTGGAACCCGTGCAGTGACAAGGGTACACTGCCTTGGGGGCGATTCTCAAGAGCTCATCCAGACTTGTCTTGATTCTCTTGTCATCTGCTCTTGCTAGGTGCAGACCTCCGATGACCGCGTAGACATCGTTTACTCCAGTCATTCTCTGCGCATGCCTGACAGTGTTTACGATTCCGGAGTGTGAGCATCCCGTTATCACAACAAGCCCCTTCTCTCTCACATTGATAACGAGGGCTTGCTCGTCAATCATGACGTCCTCAACAAAACGCTCGTCTCTTACTGTCCAGAAATTCTCAGTCTTCTCAAAGGCGGTTTCCCTAGAGATCTCACCAGTCGTGACAACACTGTTCGAAATTCTGACCGGGTTCCGCGCGAGCAGCAGTGCCCCACCGGCAGCGGTTACTGATCCCTGAGCAA
>CAZUTN010000078.1:0-2420 GCA_964623365.1 uncultured Candidatus Bathyarchaeia archaeon | reverse complement strand
CAAGATGCTGAGCAAGCCTCCAGCATGGTCATAGTGCCCATGGCTGATGACGATCGCATCCAACCCTCGTACGTCGGCGCCTGTAAGATCAGCATTGCATAGGGCTACGTCCTGCGGTGGACCTGCATCCATGAGGATTCTCGAGCTGCTGCCCGCCACACTCGCTTCGATTAGGAAGGACAAGCCGTGCTTAGCCGTCAGATCGTGTTTCTCCATGCTCGCCGAATCTTCGACGAGAACCGTCAGCCTCAGCCCGTCCGCCGGAGGCAGGTAGTCCTTCGATGTCCTCACGACTTCTACGGTGCTATGCCGAGCTGGCATCTTCTACACTTCCGTGGAGTGTCCTCATGTAGAACCTCTTTCCGTCGTATTCGACCTCCGCGATTTGATCCCGAGCGATCAAGTTGTCGATAACCGACCAATCGGCCTGTCTCCGCGCCAGAAGCCACCTGACGGCTTCTTCTCTCATGGGATGGACGGCTGTAATGCTCAATATGTCGTCTTCGATATCTCCTGTGGAGGCGAAGGCGTTCCCCTCGTAGCCTATGAGGTACTCAAGGCTGCCGACTTTGTCGCTGAAGATCTGGTAGGCACGATTGATACTCTCTTCACGCGAAGGGTGAACCCACTTTTCCGCAGGCGGTCTCGTAGGAATCGACAGATAGACTCTGGCCGGCTTGAGTTGAGCAACGAAGCCCGCGACCTCTGCGGCGTGACGATCGTCGTCATTAAGGTCCCTAACCAGCATAGTCTCCGTTGCTAGGTCACCATGATAACTGCTTGAGAAGTCGATCATACCATCCAATATCGCGCGCAGTCGCAATGTGCGATGGGGACGATCGATCTTGCGCCACAGCTCTTCCTCCGTGGAATCTATCTTCAAGGAGACCCAGTCCGCACTCATTAGGTCCCGTCTAACATCCGCCCGCCAGATGAGCGACGCATTCGTGATCACTGCAACTTTGATGCCTAACGGCTTCAGCAGTTCGATCTCACGTCCAAGGCTAATGTCTAGCGTAGGCTCGCCGTCTGGCACAAAGGTGAGGTAGTTGATGGATTCCCCCGCCTTCCCTGCTTTTTCGACCTTCTCTTGGACATCCTTCAGGATCTGTTCCGGCTGATAGAATGGTCGGCGCTCAATCTGCATCTTCAGTGTTCGCCCCAACTGGCAATACACGCAGGAATAGCTGCATAACTTGGGCGGAATGTTGTTTATACCCAAACTGCGTCCTAGACGCCGGGATGGAACCGGTCCGAAGGCGATCATGCTTTCAGTCTCCATGTGGCCCAAGCTAGAGGTCGCATCGGTACAGACTGTCATAGCCTGGTTCTGGCGAAACTGAATCAGATGAACTCGGTGCCCAAATGAGAGGCGTTGTCTGATCTATCGTGGCACAATCCTCTCGATACTCAATAACGGTACAATTTGTGACAACGCTTCCTCGGGATCGGTAGTAGGCTTGACAGGTAGTCCCCTGTCTCTCAAGGCACTCAGCAGCTCGACTAATGGTGGAGATTCTATGTTCGCCTCGCTGAGGATTTCGGGATGCGTGAAGAGCTCCAGCGGCTTGCCCTTGTAGATCAATTGTCCTCCCGCGAGAACATAGACGATGTCAGCAAAGCCCGGAATGATGCTTACGTCGTGTGTGGTCAGTGCTATGGCAATGTTGCGGTCCCTGTTGATCTTCAAGAGCAAATCCAGTGTTTCCTTGCTGGACTTTGGGTCGAGGCCGCCGAAAGCCTCGTCAAGGATGAGAAGTTTCGGATGTGTCGCAATTGCGCCGGCTATCGCGACCTTCTTCTTTTCTCCGCCACTGAGGTAGTGCGGCACTCTACGGGCGAGGTGCGATAGTCGCATCTCCTCGATGACTGTATCCACCAGCGCCTTCACTTCCTCTTTGCTATGTCCGAAGTTGACCGGCGAGAATGCGATGTCATCCCAGACCGTGGGCCCGACCAGCTGATACTCAACATCCTGAAATACCATCGCCACTTTTCCGTGCAAGGATTCTGGGCTCGTCGGCGGGGCTCCGAACACTTGTACTTCGCCTTCCTCAGGTTTCAGTATGCCCACGATATGCTGTAGTAGCGTAGTCTTGCCGGAGCCGTTCGATCCGAGAATCACAACCCTCTCACCTTCGCAGATCTCGAATACGAGACCGCATACCGAAACCTCTGTGGCGTCGGGATAGCGATGCTTGATGCAGTTTATCCTAACAATCTCATTCAAGGAAGTCTGCACACCATTCCAACTATGAAGATCGCGATAGCAAGGATCGCCAGTAGGGCGGGAGCGTAGTCGTCAATTGTGAAGCCGCCTAGAGTTGCAGCCTCGGTGGAGAACCTGCCCTGGTAGCCTCTCGTCTTGACGGCATCGTAGACCTTCTCTCCACTCTCCATGAATGACACCAAAAGCAGGC
>CAZUTN010000077.1:0-5363 GCA_964623365.1 uncultured Candidatus Bathyarchaeia archaeon | reverse complement strand
GCTGGTACTTCCGCTACTTTCTCTTCTTAGGCTTCTTAGTAGGTTTCTTGGGCGGCTTCTGTTTCCTTACGGGTGCTTCAACTCTCACCGGAGTCCGAATCGTTTTCACGACAGGTTCCTTAACCGGGGCAAGTTTCTCTGCGGGCTTCACTTGGCCCGTGAAGACCACCGTGTTGATCTGATACGTCTCATCAGTTATCATTCGACCACGGACAAGCTTTCTTCTGCGTTCCCCAGACCTCGTTGGCCTAAATCCAACTCCGCCTGAAAGAACGACGTATTTCTTTGCTCCACCATGAATGTCGGCACGCATAGGGATGCCATCCTTGTCACAGCCCCCAGTGATCTTTAACTTGCTGCCGGAGAATCCGAGCTGCGCCCCATCGATGACGTCACCGATGCTTCTCCCGACGAGACCCTGAGCTCTTGATCCTTCAAGCTCCGCTACGGTCGCCTTTCTTGTCTGCGGGTCGGACACGATCATCTTGAACTTTGCCACGATACGCACCAAGCCGGAGCGAAGTCCTACATACGCAAAGTGAGGCGTTTAATAAGGTTGCACCTGTTCTCGGAAAGCCCGGTCTTCGCACTATGCTTGGTGTCTGCGGAGGAAGCTTGTCAGTTCCTTCAAGTTGAGAAACGCCATCTCATGACGAGGTTCAGTTCTTCTCTCAAGCCACACGTGGCGGGTCTTCATTCCCCTCAATCCGTTCAGCAGAGTATCTAGGGTTATCTGATCAACGTGTGGTTCAGGGCGAGATGCCGCCAGTGCGTCCAACAGTGCGCGGCGATCGCTTGTCGTGCGAGCGGGCGCCCTGGTCCTGAAGTACTCAGGTGCAGACTGGGCCCCCTTGGAGATTCCGAAGACCGTTTCGTCTTTGAGTTCCACCAAGATGACATCATACTGGTGGATCTCATTGATTATGTGAAGGATTTCCACCTCCGAAATCATCGAGAACCCAGGTCCGAACAAGTGATCATAGTTTCGCACGAACGCTTAAGACTGTTGCTCGACTGCAACCTTGCCACAACTCTTCAAGCGGATCGCGACGGGAGATTTCTCTCACAGAAACATTGATAAAAGCAGGTCATTTGGATAGACTAGCCGCTGGCAGATGTGCAGGAGAAGCGAATGCCAAAACCGTCCTACGTCAAGTTCGAGGTCTCAAAAGAGATCGTCGACAAAGCGTATCAGGTTGTTCAGGTAGCAAAGGATTCTGGCAAGATAAGAAAGGGAACAAACGAATCCACAAAGGCGATCGAGCGCGGAATCGCGAAACTTGTGCTCATTGCCGAAGACGTGGAGCCGCCTCAGGTGGTAGCTCACCTACCTATCCTATGCGAAGAGAGGAAGATTCCCTACCTGTTTGTTCCGAGCAAATTGGACCTGGGAAGGTCAGCTGGCATCGACGTGGGATGTGCAGCGGTGTCAGTCATCGAGGCGGGAGAAGGTTCGAACACACTGAAAGATCTCACAGTCTCAGCCGAACGCCTTAGGACTGGCAGCGGGGCCAAAGCCTAGAGATGTCTTCAGCACGCGAAAGGTCAAGAGAGGAATCAACACCTGCCGAGGTGACGCAGGTCATAGGCAGGACCGGCGTCACAGGTGAAGTGATCCAGGTAAGAGTCAGGCTGCTTGAGGGGAGAGACAAGGGTCGAATCATCACGCGAAACATAAAGGGTCCCATTAGAGTCGGCGACGTTCTCACACTGAGAGAGACCGAACGCGAAGCGAAAAAGATCAGGTAGTGTCGCAGATTGCCTAGGACGAACAAGTGCTCCTTCTGCGGCAAGCCGTTCCCGCCCGCCACGGGAATGATGTACATCAGAAACGACGGCACAATACTTCACTTCTGCTCTGCAAGATGCAGGAAGGGCCTTCTTGTCTACAAGCGAGATCCGCGGAAGCTTAAGTGGACAACATACTACGGAAAGAAGGAACGAGGCTAGACGGCTACGGCAGGTTCGATGCGCGTCTGTTCTGTTGAGCCCCGGATCTCGTGACTCACCCATATCGATACGCGATACCTGTTCCACCCTTTGGATTGACCCATTCAACAAAGGGACAAGCGATCCTGCAGGTCCCACATTCAACACAATTCTCGTAGGCTACGAAGACTCTTGGTTCCACATATGAGTAGACATTGGCGGGGCAAACGTCGAGGCACGCTCTGTTCGTGCATCTCACGCATGCCCGCTGATCAATCTTGATGTGTGATTCTTCATCGACTACATGTCTTAGCAGATACAGCTTCTCCTCAAGCCTCACATCAGTTTCCTCCCAAGCACATAAGCATCCTTGACTATTCTCGTGACTTTCCGCTTCGACGCAACAACGGATCTGATTCTCCGGATCTTCTCGCTTCTCGTAGAACCGTCCACCTTGAACCATTCACGGAGCACGGCGTTCAACGCCTCCGGATACGCGCTCATTACCTCGGAATTTTTCTCAATGTAGTGTAACAGCCCAGATTGCCTTTTCATGTCTCTCACCGCGAAGGAGTTCAAGAGCAGCTCCCGGTACCTTGCCAGTGTCATAGAGGTATGATCCCCCGTATTATGCGCCAGCAAAGCCACTTGGCCGGCCATCTTGCCCGACAGCACCGCCAAGTCTGCCCCTTCGCCTGTGATAGGGTTTGCAAGCATCGCCGAATCGCCTGCGACAAGCACTCCGTCCGAGAACAATCTTGGCATCCCCGCGTACCCGGCCTCCGGAATCATGTGAGCTTGGTACTCTTTGACCGAACCGCCTCGTATGAACGGTTCAACTGAGGGTTCTTCCTTGAATCTCTCCATCAGATCGTAGGGTTTGATCCCTTCCTTCGTCAACGTAGACATAATCGCGCCAAAACCAACCGAAAGCGATTCTCTGTTCGTGTAGAGAAAACCAAAACCGACCAGTCCCTTGAAGGGCGCTCCTATGTAGTGAATCGCTGCCCCCTCGCTTTCTCCCAATGCGAATCTCTCCTGGATTCGATCAGATGACAAGGCGATAGTCTCCTTAACCGCGACGGCCATTTGATCAGGGCGAGGTTTCGTGATCAGTCCAGCCTTCTCGCATAACATAGTGTTGGCGCCTTCGGCTACGATCACGATGTCTGCCGAGACGTCTCCTCTGTCGGTTCTGACGCCGGTCATCTTTTTCCCTTGAGAAAGCAGTTCAGTGACATTGGTCTTCGTAATCAGCGTGGCCCCTGCCTCTTGGGCTTTCTTTGCGTACCACCTGTCGAACTTTGAACGAAGGATCGTGTAGCCATTTGGAGATTGGGACTGAGCTGCTCGCCTATGGCTTACAAGCGTGTGCTCTTCTCTTCCAATAAGACAGTAGGAGTGCTGAACGACCTCGCGCTCAAGAGGAGCCTCCTCCCAGAACCGAGGGATTACGTCATCCAGAGTCTTGACATAGAGAACGCCGCCAATGACGTTCTTGCTCCCGGGAAACTCCCCTCTCTCGATAAGGATAACATTCATCTTGTTCTTGGCCATCACGTAGGCGGCAGTAGCCCCGGCCGGACCTGCGCCCACGACTATCGCGTCAAACTTCTCGGTCAAGGCCGGCCAACCTCATCCTTGAGACTTCCAGCGTCTTGCTTCATCGATGAGCAGTGGAAGTATCCTCGCTGCGTCACCTATCACGCCGTAGTTGCATGAGTTGAATATCGGCGCCTCGGGATCGATGTTCAATGCCATCACCGTCTCCGCGCCCTCTATGCCAACCAAGTGCTGAATGGAGCCAGAGACGCCGACGGCGATGTACAGCTTCGGCCTGATGGTCTTGCCTGTTTGGCCAACTTGACTCTCCTTGTCTGCAAAACCTGACTCGACCGCCCTCCGTGAGGCTCCAACCGCCCCTCCCAAAGCGTTCGCGAGATCTCTGACCAGTTGGAAATTCTTCTCAGAACCCAGTCCTCTGCCGCCCGAGACGACTATGTCCGATTCTTGCAGCATACTGCTCTTCTCGATCCATTCGAAATCGAGTATCTCAGTGGGGATTTCCTGTTCTCTGAAGTCCATCTGGATTCTTACAATCTCCGCCTTGGCATTCGTCTTCGGCGGTCTCGGGAACACACCCGGTCTGACGGTACTCATCTGAGGTCGGTGCTTGGGTGTCATAATGACCGCAAGCTGCCTCCCTCCCCAAGTTGGCCTTATCTGGAGCATCAGGCCCGTATCCGGCTCTATGTCGAGGGAGGTACAATCGGCCGTCAGGCCTGTCCCGATGTTCGTGGCCACCATGCCCGAGAGATCTCTTCCGTTTCGTGTCGCTCCGATCAGTAGGATCTGAGGCTGATAGGAGACTGCGATCTCGGTCAAAGCGTTGGCATACGGTGTGGTGCGATAGTGTTTGAGAAGAGGATGATCCACCAAATAGACTCTTGAAGCGCCGTAGCTCGCAGCTTCTCTTGCGATATCTTCAGCTTCGTACCCTACTGCAACTGCCTCAAGCTCAGTGTCCAGTTTCTTTGCGAGCCTTGCGCCTGCGCCGAGCAGTTCCCAAGAAACGCTAGCCGCACGCCCCTCGTTCTGCTCCACGTACACCCACACCGCGCTGCGTTTCAAGTTGGCGTCTCGCTTGACTACTGCCTGGATTTCGCTAGGAGAAGCAGTGGAGGTGGCTAGTGGCTTCCCACTGAATGGTCTGCTTGAGAAGATCTTCTCCTTCAACCAGCGAGCGGCACTGGCCGGGTCGTTTCTTCCGTCAAGCATCTCTCCTCTCCCTCTCGGTTTAGGGACGAACATCTTCCTTACTATTGTCGGAGAACCAGGAAGACCTATCTTGGTCGAGTCAGCGTTCACGGAATCCTTGTTCCAAATCTCCACCTCAGCTCTTTGCGCACGCAGAAGCCCTTCGATAGTTGCGCGGCGTGGCCTGTTCACTTTTTCTACTACGGAGACGGCTGCCGGTAGGGAAACCTTGACCGTTTCGATCATATCACCTGCGTTCCTGATCGCCACGAGACTCCGCTCCTGAAGATCGAGTTTGACAATGCGGTTCGTGTACGTGACAATCGGGATTCCGAGTCTGGCTGCGACGCCGGGTCCTACCTGACCGGTCTCTCCATCCAAGGCCTGTCTTCCGAAGAAAAGAAGGTCCGCCGAGCCTTCTTCCTTCTCAAGCCTTTGAACCGCGGTTGAAAGCGTATAGCTCGTCGCAAAGGTATCGGCCCCGGCCATCGCCCTGTCTGTCAGCAATATGGCTCGGTCGGCTCCCATCGCCAAGAGATCCCTCAAGGCTTCCTCCGCCTGGGGCGGCCCCATTGTGATCGCGGCCACATTTGCTTTGTAGAGATCCTTGAGTCTCAAACACTCTTCCACGGCATTGACATCTGTTGGATTGATGACCGAGGGTATGCCTTCTCTGA
>CAZUTN010000076.1:1643-5420 GCA_964623365.1 uncultured Candidatus Bathyarchaeia archaeon | reverse complement strand
TTCCGAGTGAGAATCCACATAGGAATTGACGACACGGACTCGCTGGCAGGCGGATGCACAACCAAGATCGCAGCGGACCTAGCTCTCACACTCGCAGAGAAAGGAGCAACATTCCTGGATCATCCTAACCTCATTAGGCTCAACCCCAATGTTCCATGGAAGACAAGGGGAAACGGGGCCGTCTGCCTAAGGATCGAATCAGACATCAGCTCCGAAGTAATCCTAGAACTTGCAGTGGAAGAGATTGAGCGGAGCTCCAGGCTCGGTGATCCGGCAACTGACCCGGGCGTCGTCGTGCTGGAGGGGGCGGTCTCTTCTGACGTTGTCCGTTTCAGTGAAGAGGCGCTCACGCGTATCGTGACTCCCAGCGCCGCGATATTTGTGATAAAGAAGGCGCGTGCTGATGCGATTGGCTACGGTTCTGCCCAGGGAATTATTGGTGCACTGGCGGCGATCGGAACTCTGCTGGATCACGACTACACTTTCGAGTTGATCGCCTACAGGTCGAGAGCCTTCATCGGAAAACCAAGGCTCATCGAAGAGAAGTCGATACTCCAGATGAGCGAGGAAATGAAGGAAACCACGTTCAACAATATTGATCCAGAAACCGGAAGGATCTTGATTACTCCAAGGGGGCCAGACCCGATCCTGTGCGGCGTGAGGGGAGAAAGCGCCGAGGCCGTGCGAAAAGCGTTCCGGATGTTAAGAATTCGAGAGCCGGTCGACGCTTGGATGATCTTCAGAACTAATCAGGGGACCGACGCACATTTGATCAGGAGTTTCATGGTTTCCGAGTTGCAGGACAATTGCTCGGTCATAATTGAGGGAACGGTCAAAGAGAAGCCTCGTACCATCCGTGGCGGTCACGTAATCTTTCTTCTTGAGGACCAGACAAGCTCAGTTCACTGTGCAGCGTACGAGCCAACCGGGAGATTCAGGCAAGTTGTCAAGAGACTGGAACCGGGGGACAGAGTCCGCGGATTCGGAGGTGTAAGACCAGCGGGCGACGGGGTTCCGAGGACTCTTAACTTGGAAAAAATTCAGATCCTCAAGCTCTTCCCGCGCATGAGAAGTCAGAACCCCGTTTGTCCGAAATGTGGCAAGAGGATGA
The DNA here is from genome assembly GCA_964623365.1 of uncultured Candidatus Bathyarchaeia archaeon. Lineage (GTDB taxonomy): Archaea > Thermoproteota > Bathyarchaeia > 40CM-2-53-6 > 40CM-2-53-6 > CAVPLU01. The sequence continues at coordinate 4,309 of CAZUTN010000076.1, read as the reverse complement.
AATCGGCAGGCAAGGGGCAGAGTTTTCGATGCAGGCGTTGCGGAAGCCACGCGCCTTCGAAGATTCAGAGCGAGGTCCGGATCGACTTGCAGGAGAGGGTATACATACCGCCGCCCAGAGCGCACCGTCACCTGACCAAACCAGATGTTCGCTATCGGAGGCAGCTCTGCGGGAGCAGTCTGCCACCTACGTCAGGTTGGCATTCTCCATGACGGCCGATCGCGGGATGGGATCAGGTGATGTCGTATCCTACAGGACCCTCCGCTGTCCTCTGGTCAGTAGAAGTGACAGAATCAGCAGCAGTGTTAGCGATATCGCTGTCGTCAGGGTTCCGAGGGCGAACCACTTCGGAGTCGGAGCCGTGACGGACATCTGGTTGAAGACGTAGGTGGGTATCGTTCCGCTTCCCGAGATAACGAAGGATGTCCGGAGAAGCTCGCTCAGCGAAAGCGTGAACGAGAAGAACAACACCGATACGAACTGAGTTCGGATGAGCGGGAAAGTGATCTTTCTGAAGACTCTCCAGCCGCTCGCTCCCAAGCATCTTGCTGCATTCTCAAAGTCAACCATCATCGGGTCAAATCTGGCCAGCATCAACACAAGACCGAACGGGACGACATACACGACATGCAAAGGCAGGGCTGTCCAGAGAGAGTACTCCCTCACTGCGATCTCCTTGTAGAGGAAGTTCATTCCCAAGCCTAGCACGATTGCAGGTATCACGAAGCCGGAGATGAGAAGGTAGAAACTCAAATCGCGTCCGCTAAACCTGTATCGAAAGGCAAGGCCCGACGATGTCACGAGCGGTGTGGCAATCAGAGCAACCACTATGCCCAAGAACACCGAGTTGGTTATCGCCGTAACAATGCCCACGTCGTAGAAGATTCCGCTTGTAAACCCGCTCGTGCCCACCAGTCCCGGCTGTCCCACGTACCAGTAGAGGCTGAAGTCCGTGATCGGGAAGGATACTCTAGCATCAGCCTTGAATGATAGGATGCCCACCATGATGAGCGGCAGATAGAAGAAGAAGAACATGATCCCCGTGTATATGCCGAGTACTATCTTGGTTCTGTCAGTCATCACTTTCCATCTCACTCATAGAATACCTGTTTGATGTTGACCATCCTGAGCAACAGAAACAAGATCAAAAGGGTGACTCCGAGCATAAGCACTGAGTATGTCGAAGCAGCTGGCCAACGAAACTCGAAGAAGTAGCTCTGAATGGTCAGTCCGAGCATCTGCATTCCACCGGCCCAGAGCGAGGGTGTAACATAGTCTCCCAGCGTTGAGACAAACACGAAAATCAGTCCCACGATCGCTCCCGGAAGCGAGAGCTTGAACGTGATATTGTAGAAAGCTCGACGTGATGACGCACCCAACGTCTGCGCGACGGAAACAAGTTCAGGATCGATCTTGACGAGCGACAGGTACGTGGGGAAGATGAAGAAAACGAGGTTGGTCTGTACCCAGATGATCACGAGAGTTGCGCGCGTGAAGAGCAGCTCTTTCACGGGAGTTTGGACCAGGCCCAGTGTCATGAGCGCGTAGTTCACGACACCCTCCCCGCCCAAGATGGAGAGCCAAGAGATACTTCGAATACTCCAGTCAACCCAGTATGGCGCCACGAGCAGGAACAGGGTCACGCCTTGAAGCCTGAAGTTGTTGACTTTGAAAGCCAAGAAGTACGCTATCGGATAACCCGCAGCGAACGTCACCAGCGCTGCTATCAGTGACATCCCGAATGTATCTCTCATTACCAGGTAGGTGGTTGTTCTCCCAAACATGCGCGTGTAGTTCTCCAGAGTCAGCTGGGTCGGATTGAAGGCCAAAGCTTCTCCAGCATTCAGCGACAGCAACAGAACAAGCAATGTCGGAATCAGCAGGAAGAAAATGAAGAAGGCCGCGGGAGGTATTATGAGAAGGTATTTCGAGTTTTCGGAGAGGAATCCCGTCAAGCTCCTAGGCAGGGTAGGTCACCGTCCGTAGATGACGTCTTCGATGTTCAGTCCTTCTATCATCGAGGGACGCTCAAGTATGCTGGCATCTCGCCTACTCCAGCCGATTTGATACTTCTCACCGAGCTTGCATTCGGTCGGTGACGTGCGTGCTTTCATCTCAATGCCGCGTTCGGTCTGGAATATGTATTCGACTAGTTCTCCAAAGTAGTAGAGTCCGGTCAGTTTCGCTCCGATCTTGTTCTCGACGGGTGCCTTCGGGCTTATCTCGATGTTCTCAGGTCTGACGCCGTAGGCGACCTTCCGACCCATCAGACTGCTATCGCCAGCAAATGTTCCGGAAAGCTCGCCTAGCTCGGTCTTGACGGCACAGCCACCTTTCTCTTGTGAGACGACCTCGCCGTGCAGCAAGTTGATATTGCCGACGAATCTAGCTGCGAACACCGTCTTAGGCCTCTTGTAGACTTCCATGGGTTCGCCGATTTGCTCTATCACACCATTATTCATGACGAGCATAGTCTTGGCCATACTCAGACCTTGTTCCTGAACGTGCGTCGTGAGGATCCAGGTGTTTCCCAACTCCTCATGAAGAAGTTTGAAGTCTTCCATCAGTTTTCTCTGCAGCCTATAGTCTACGTGGCTCAGTGGTTCGTCGAGCAACAGGACCTTCGGATTCACCACCATTGCCCTAGCGAGTGCAATTCGCTGTCT
>CAZUTN010000076.1:0-1543 GCA_964623365.1 uncultured Candidatus Bathyarchaeia archaeon | reverse complement strand
TCTCCCTCGTCAACATCGAAGGAGACTCTGTTCAGGGCCAAGACCTCTTTTCCGTACCATTTGACGAGCCCCTTCACGGATAGCATTGCCGCCACAGAATGTCACCAGTCCGACCACGAAGTCCTGCAAAGACTTTTTAGCTCTTTCTGTACAAAACGTAGGGTCGCTGCCGGGCTCTGCCAGGCAGCAGAACGAAAATGAGCGAGAAACCAACTTCACGACGAACCTTTCTGAAAGTAGGTGCCGGCATTGCTGGACTTGCCGCTGTTGGTGCCGCAGGATACTACTACATGACCCAGCCGCCTCCGACGCCGCCGACGCCCACCGAAACTACGGCCGCAACAACGACTGCCACCTCAATTGTGCCACCCACATCGATGGAATACCTATCCAAGTTCCCGAACTGGGAATACTACTACTCGGCGGAACCTCACCCGACGCTCAAGTACATCGGCGGAGCTTGGATGATGTATCCCGAGGTTCAGGAGTTCTGGGAGAAAGTACACAAACAGCCCGTGGAAGCAAGCTACCTGGACCTATTCGTCATGGCTCAGAGGATAGTCGCGACGGAAGGGTACGGATGGGACGTTGCAGGAACGGCTAGGTTTCCGCCGATCAAGAAAGCCGGAGTCCTCAAACCGATACCCGTCGACAAGTTGCCTGTCTGGAATGAAAGCAAGATCGTGGACATGTTCATACACCCAGAGAAATACCTTAGCCCAGCTCAGGTTCCGAGATTCAACTACGACCTCTGGTACTCAGAGGAAGACTACACGACCCACAAGAACCTCGCCCTAGTCTCGAACAACTGGAACTTCGACTCCGTAACCTACCTGCCAGAAAAGCTCCCGTTCGAAGAGCAGGGCGGAGAGAAGACATCGATCTCCTACTCGGAGCTGTGGAACAAGGAGTGGAAGGGCAGGGCGATGATGCAGGACGAAGCATGCACAGTCTTCAGCGAGACCGCCAACGAGCTGGACGCGACCGGGAAGATGACGGTTTCTGGCGCGACCACTAGCTTGACGCGGGATGAAGTGGACCAGGCCTACAACTTCCTGCTCCCCATAATCAAGTCAGGACAGGTGAGAACGTTCTGGTTCAAGTATGGGGATGCCGTCAACCTCCTCTCCACGAGAGAGATCTGGATAGCTAGCACATGGCAACCCATATGCTTGGATACCCGAAGAGCTGGAACACCCGCCTACTACGCAAGGCTGGTGAACGGCCCGTTCTTCTGGTTCAACGGAGACATCATATCACCACGCACAGAGATGCTCGACGATGTGTACAAGTTCATCAACTTCAGAATCGACACTTGGTGGACTGCCTTCATTACCAGAAACGGATACGGCACAATGACCAGCAACTACGATGAGGTAAGGGACTACATGGGAGCCGAGTTCTACAACTGGGTCAACAACGGAGCGAGAACTTACCTTCCGACCGATCAGGCAATCAAGGAGCTCGTCTTTCCAGATCGACCTGAACTCTGGAACCTTCCAGGAAGACAGCTTGAGGCGCTATTCCTTCCCGACAAGTACTT
>CAZUTN010000075.1:0-5428 GCA_964623365.1 uncultured Candidatus Bathyarchaeia archaeon | reverse complement strand
CCCCGGCTCCAAACAGTGTTCGGGTCTGGCATCCCCGATAGGTCGTAGGTAGCTGCAAGCGCAGGCGCCGAGGCAACCGCGAGTTGTTGAATGGAGCGTCCTCGCGGCCCGTATGTGACTCACAATTAGAGCTATGTCGAGCTCTGCTGAATAGTAGTTTCGTGACGGTGAGAGGTTCTTGTGCTTCAAGATTGTCCGTGGCGCTCGCCTCGCTTTGCTTGTGTGGGTTGGAGTCTGTCGTGTCGGGTCGTGAGGTTAAACCATGAGTGGCAAGCATCAAATCGAAAGCCTTTGGTAGGCCATAGGTGATGGAAGTCTGGCGTGCTCGGAATAGGAGATTGGAATGAGGAAACTGGACTACCTATTGCCCGCGACAGCAGCAGTCCTGATAACAACGGGAGTCATTCTGATGATGGATCGCCCCCTCTTGGGAGACGGCACCACTGGCGTGGCGAGCGTCGTGGGGCTAGTCGGCATACTCGTGATACTGTTCGCAAGCAGAAGAGCTGCTGTGCAGAAAGCCAAGAAACGCTAATGATCAGACCTGTTCAAGCAATCCAGCCACGGCAAGAATAGACGCGGTGAACAACGCGTCCTCTGGTGTTTTGGTTGGATTCCTGACGCCTTGCGGATCGTCCGTCCCGCTCTTATTGCCTGATCTCGCGAGAGAAAGAAAGAAACAAGGACAGACTCTGCACAAGCGGTCAACGGGTTTGGAGCAGAAAACGGCGGCGCCCCACAGGGCGCTCAAGGGATATGCACATCGAATGTAGCAGAAAATCCTAATAGCGGAGTCCTCATGGGGGCCTGAGGAGTGGTGGTTCCGATGAGTGGCAAACCTGCGACGGTCCCTCTTGCTTCGAGAGTAGTGGCGACGATCTTGGCTGGCGCACTATGGTTCGCATTTGTGGTGCTGTATCTGGCTTTCTATGCAGGAAACCTAGACTTGTGGCAGAAGGCAGCGGTATTTCTCGCCTCCGGCGTGTTGGTCGGAGCGACAATCGCGGTCTTCTGGGTAACGTATGGGTTCAAGGCCTTGCAGACTTCGGAAGACTGATTCCGCTACGTTGAGAATCGCACTTTTTTCCATTCCCGGCCCGGCTCCATATGCCAAGACGAGACGCGCATGGACGCTGTGCTCTGCGCGGGTGATATGTTTAAGTCACATGATCCATGCCTTCTTGAAGGCGTTGAGTAATGGCTCTTGAACGGTCACGGCTTGGATGGGCAAAGAATCGAGTCGCTGTCTTGCTGGCTCTGGTGTTCATCCTGAGTGTTACGGCTGACGGACAGCTTGTGAAGATCGCCTCTGCCGACGATCCAACCACTGAGGTCAATCTCTTCGAGATGAACTTTCACATGTATTCACTGGTCTACAGCAATTCCAATTCCTCGATATTGATCTACAATGGCGCGGACACAAACCCTCCAACCTATGCCGACCCCGTGACCGGCCAAGTTTCATGTAGCGTGCGCCAAAGCGCTCAGATCTGGTTCGCTCAAGCTGACGTGTGGCTCGGCGGCGTTTCATGGATCACACAGCCTCTGGCTGAAGACGTGACGATTCAAGGGAACGTGAGCATGACTGTCTGGATGAGTACGCCCGACCAAGAGACGCTGGCATCTGGATACGCATTCGGGCTCTCCGAAGTCGACAGTATGGCAAACCCCATTGGAGATCCATCATACCAGTACTACTACAGCCTCGGCAGTGTGCTGACGCCCTCGCGTGCGCCCTTTCAGCTTGCTTTCACGGTCAATCGAACCTTCACGAAGGGCAACATCCTTGGCTTCTTTGTGATCGTGGGATCAGCAACCGAGGGGTGGCGCTATCAGGTCTATTTTGACAGCCCCAGCATAAATTCGTTCGCAGAACTGCCTGTCCTGGGCGTTGCGATTCCAGAGTTCTCGCAGGCTGGGCTAGCGATCAGCATGACTCTGGCTATGCTTTGTTCGTACGCGGTGGTGCGCAGGAAGAAATAGCAGTCTTTCAGATTGGGCAGTACCTGGTCTTGCAGGATAGCATACTATCGACGTGCTCGGCTAGAATCACTGAGTGGAGCACAACGCGTGGCGTATGCGCGTTGAACTTGGCGGGCGGGGCAGTTCCCACTAGACTTGTTGGGCGGGTCCAGTTCACGCTTCATCTGTGGACGCCACCACTCGCTAATATGCCGAAGGAAGTACTTGAAACTTTCAGCCCGACGGCCAATTTCTGGCAAACAAGGACATATTGCAGAGGCGGCTATTGGAGGTATACTTGATCAGGCGTCACATAGTCTAGGTCTAGGCAACCATGTCGATAGTCACCACTACCTTCGGAGTTGCATTGATCCTGGCACTACGGTCTGCACGTATGATGCCGAAGTAACCGAGTAGATCGGATCAGGCGTTACTAGGCGCAGCACATTGCCTGTGTGGACATGGCGCGATAGCTTGCTGGCTACGTCGGCCTATCCGGCGGGCCCATCGGCAAGAGGGCAGAGCAGGTTCAGCTAACCACAATTGGGGGATAGAGGATGGTCAGGTCGGACATTCGCAGTGTCCTGGCAGTAGGGGCCGCGGACGTTGCTCCACTTTTGCGTTGCCTCAGCCGGACGAGCTGGCGTGATGCCCACGCTGTTGACTGCGGCGACCAAGCCCTCGACCACAGTCGCATCACAAGCCCCTCTCTCTCACAAAGCAAGGAAGAGGAGAATCCTCCGGCACAGAATGCCGACTCGTCCCGAAAACGGGACTGTAATTGGAAGAGCTCTTCTCATGCTGAAGAATACACTCATTGGTCAGAAGGGGTCACGGCGTCGATCATTTGGTGAGGAATTTCCAGGACATGTAGGTTCCGAGCGCGCATAGGAGAACCGCGAAAGCTCCAAGGTAGACGAAGTCGAACGCTATGTTTGCCATTCCCGGTGAACCGAGAAGAAGCTGCCGCGAGATATCGGTTGCATAGCTGATCGGATTCACGTTCACGACGGGTTGGAGCCAGCTTGGCATAAGCCTCCCGGGAAATAGCGCGTTGCTTGCAAAGAGCAGCGGTAAGCTCAGCAGGTTCATGATCGCCATCTGGGTCTCCCAACGGGTTGAACGGATTGCCAGCATCACGAAGAGCGATGAGAGACCCAGCATCATCAGGGATAGGGCCGCGAAGGTTCCTAGGAGGCCCAGTGGTCTTACATGTGAGAGATCGAGGCCGAGCAGAACGGCTATGAGGAACACGATGGCTGACTGTGCCAAGCCTCGTATTATCGATGAGAGAACCTTCGCCATCGGTATCACTCCCCGCGCCAACGGCGTACTCAGCAACTTGTTCAGGAATCCGAACCGCCTGTCCCAGACGATGGACATACCACTGTTCATGGCGGTGAAGAGTGCCATGAAGGACAGCATCCCTACCGCGAGGAACGAGAAATAGTCACGTGTCCCGAAGGTTGACTCCATCATCTGTTGGCTGATGTTGTTGAGCACTTCTCTTGGTATATTCAGTCCAGGTATGTTGAAGGCGCTGCCGCTGAATAGGACTCCAAAGTTCATCGCCTTACCAAATAGGCCCAGCCAGACTATGGGTTGGATCAGCGATATTGCCAGAATGAATGGTGCCTTGTACCATTTCTTCAGGTCCCTGTTTGTCAATGACCACAATCCATGAGTCATGCTCGTGTTGACCCGCGCATCTCCTGTGAATGACTTCTCCATCATGTTCTCGCCCTTCGCATGGCCCGTCTCAGCGCGATGATGCGTTCCTCATCCGCTTCTTCCTCCCTCAGAGCACGTCCCGTGCAGTCAAGATAGACCTCGTCCATTGATGGTTTAGCCAGGGAGAGGCGGCTTACGTGGTACCCGTTACTTCTGAGCACCTCTATGATCGCTGGCGCCGCTTCCTCGCCCAATTCAGCCTTCACACGATAGGACGAGCCGGACCTGCTGACGGTCTTCACGTGGTTGACCCTGGATATCAACGCAGAGAGGTCAGGCTCCGTCTCTTCCACTCCGATCTGTATTATGTCCCCGCCTAGACTTGCCTTGAGGTCGGATGGCGAACCGATCTTCAGTATCCGTCCCTGGTCGATTATCGCTATTCTGTCACACATCGAGTCGGCCTCCTCAAGGTAGTGCGTTGTCATGAAGAGGGTCATCTGATAGTCCGCCTTCAGCTTCTTGATGTACTCCCAGATGGCTATCCTAGTCTGGACGTCGAGGCCGAGAGTCGGCTCATCGAGAAAGAGCAGTCGTGGTCTGCTGACCAGGCCGCAGGCAAGTTCAAGCCTCCTCCTCATCCCGCCAGAGTACGTCTCAACCTTTCTCCTCGCAGAGTCCTGCAACCCTACAAGACGCAGCAGCTCCTCGGCTCGCGGCTTCGACACGTCTCTTGGAATGCCGTAGAAGTCCGCGCAGAGCATAATATTCTCATAGCCCGTCAGGTCCTCGTCAGCCGTGTACTCCTGAGGCACGACTCCGATGACTCTTCGAACCGCACCAGCGTCCTTCACTATGTCATAACCACAGACCGTCGCGGTGCCGGACGTAGGTTTCAGCACCGTCGTAAGCATGTGTATGGTGGTGCTCTTCCCCGCTCCGTTGGGCCCAAGGAAGCCGAAGACCTCGCCCTCAGGTATCTCAAAACTGACGTCATCCACCGCTCTTACGGTCCGGTTGAAGATCTTGGACAGGTTCCTGACGCTCACTATGGTCTTCGCGCTTGTCATTCCAGGTTCAGGTGCTTCCACAGCTACAGCCACCAGATACTGCTCAGTCAATCGGTGCCATCTCCCCGCAACTTGTTATGTCTTGAGGTTTCTTGGCGACTTGATATGACGTGGAGAGCATGCTCCTTTCTTCCTCGATCTGAGTTTGCAGTAGTTCTGCACGTGCTTTTCGGCCAAGTCTAGTATCGGCTTCACAGTCTCAGAGTTCAGAGAGTAGATCTTCTTCTTGCCTTCGCGTCTCACGAATACGAAGCCGCAATCTCGCAGCAACTTCAGTTGGTGAGAGACGTTCGTCCTTTCCGGACTAACCATCTGGCAGATCTCGGTCACCGACTTCTCCCCGCCGTGGAGGGCTTCGACGATTTCGACACGACTTGGGGTGGACAGCATCTCGAAGAAGATGCTACATGTTCGAGCCTTCACGTGAATTGCCCTTCACTTCACCTCGCGAAATACCCTGATAAGCATTTGGCTAGCTCGAAAGGGCTCTGCTTTCGCCTAAGGACGGCAAGGGTTAAATAGTGAAGAATGGTTCATGTGAATTCTTGTTCACACATGACAAGTTCATTAAAAGAGAAGAATGAACTGAAAGACACACTCAGAGCCTTGAGGTCTCAGGCGGACATCGAGAGTGCCAGACAGAGAGCAGAAGAGGTCCTGACAAGCGTTGATCCAAGGACTCTGTCTTTAGCAGAGCAAGAGTTGCTACAGGAGGGCTTCACTCA
>CAZUTN010000074.1:3525-5430 GCA_964623365.1 uncultured Candidatus Bathyarchaeia archaeon | reverse complement strand
CTGGGATCGATGACAAGAAGTTCAGGGATCTGCTCAGAGAGAGATATCACGTGGTGGTCGCTGGCGGCATGGGCAAGACGAAAGGCACAATGTTCAGGATCGGAGTGATGGGCATGGTCTCACCGTTCGAAGTACTCACAACCATTGGAGCAATCGAGTCCACGCTCGTGGACTTGGGCCACAAGTTTGAATACGGCGTTGGCTCCAGAGCGGCACGCGACGTTTTGACGAAGCAGAGTTGATGACCACCGCAGCGAGAACCGTATGCGGCACCTGGCTAAGCTGACCTGCCAGATAGCTGCGCAGGCTTCTCGGCTCGAAAGCGGAGAGCATACATCGACAACGTCGATCTAACCGATGTATTCTCTCAAAAAGTTAAATCAGACACGTCAAATGTTGGAGGCGTCGAGGTAGACGCAGTGCCGATCAAGAATGGCGATTTCGTCCTACTTGACTACACTTTGAAAGTGAAAGAGAGCGGCGACGTAGTGGACACGACGATCGAATCGGTTGCAAGAGAGAAGGGGATACGTCACGAGCATGGAGAAGAAGCCGAAGGGGCCGAAGCGCACAGGTACGAGCCGTTCTTCCTAGTTGTAGGAGAAGGGTGGGTTCCAAAGGGTCTCGACGAGGGGCTTGTAGGGCTTGAGACCGGCCAATCTTCGACGATCGAAGTTCCCCCCGACAAGGGATACGGAGCAAGAGACGCGTCAAAGGTCCGACTCGTCCCGTTGAGACGATTCAGAAGCGAAGGAATCACACCGGTACCCGGCATTCAAGTGACACTGGACGGGAAGATCGGACAGATCCGAACAGTCGGCGCCGGCAGAGTACAAGTGGACTACAATCCCCCTCTCGCAGGGCGAACGCTTGTCTACGAAGTGTCAATACACAGCGTAGTTGAAACGCCCGAGGAGAAGATCCGCAACCTGGTACACAAGCGTCTGCCGGCAGTTGACGTGATGAAGTTTGGACTTCAGTTGACTCCAAAGGAACTTGCGATCGAAGTGCCGGAAGAGGCCTTCTTCCTTGAAGACCTCCCGCTCGCGAAAAAAGCGATGTCAGCTGACATCGAGAAGTTCTTCCCGGAGATGTCTCAGATCTCCTTCCTTGAGACTTTCAAGAAGCCTGGGCCTCCGAAGGCCGAGGAAGCGAAGAGCCCGCAGGACGCCGAGAAGAACAAGACGTAGACGGGCACCCGGGACGCTCCGGAAACATTTTTAAGCGTTCCAGCAGCTGATAGCTCCGCGCGTTCTTTGCAGGCGCGGTTCTGAAGTCTTCCCGGAAGTGCTCCGAGAGAGCAGGTGAACGAAATGTACAATCAACCCGCAGACAAGATAGCGAAGTACGTCCTGAAGGGGACCACGACCATCGGTCTCGTTTGTCGTGATGGGGTCGTCCTCGGCACCGACACCCGCGCGACGATGGGTTACTTCATCGCACATAAGCGCGCCAAGAAAGTCTATCAGCTCGATGATCACCTCGCGATGACTATTGCGGGCGGAGTTGCAGACGCTCAAAACGTGGTCGAGATCGTGAAGGCGAACTCAAAACTGTACAAGTACGAGAAAGACGTCAACATGCCGGTTAGGGCGGCTGCCAGCCTGACGTCAAATCTCCTTTTCGCCAATAGGTACTTCCCGCTTATCCTCCAAGCCTTGCTGGGAGGAGTTGACAATTCCGGGCCTCACATATTCGCCCTCGATCCGCTGGGCAGCGTGACTGAAGAGAAATGTGTCTCAACGGGGTCGGGTTCTCCGATCGCGTACGGCGTCCTTGAGACCCAGTTCAAGGACGGGATGACCGTCAAGGAAGCGGTTCCGATTGTTGTGAAGGCTGTGGACTCCGCTATGAAGAGGGATTCAGCCAGCGGAGACAGCTTTGATGTGGCCCTGGTTACGAGTG
>CAZUTN010000074.1:0-3425 GCA_964623365.1 uncultured Candidatus Bathyarchaeia archaeon | reverse complement strand
GGACTCGCGATCGGGAAGGATGGCTCGACACTCCAAGAAGTCATCAAGACCACAAGCTGGCGGCCGAGGGTGCTCCGCGCGCCGCCGATGCCCTCAAAGATCGTCACGAGCACCAGGCATATTCTTCATTCCGAGAGCGAGGCAAGGAATCGCATACTACGAGATGTGGGAGAACGCATCTTCAGGCCCGTGATAGGAGCTGGGGACGGCGTCTTCGTCACTCCACTCGGAGCGTTTCATGAAGTTGGCCGATCCGCTCTGCTTGTCCAGACCAGTGAAAGCAACGTCCTCTTGGATCTTGGAGTAAACCCTGGCGCAAACGACCCTGCACATGCCTTCCCGAAGATCAATGTAGACGGATTCGACATCGACAAGCTTGATGCCGTGGTAATCTCACACGCCCATCTTGATCACTGCGGTTTCGTCCCGTTCCTGTACAAGTACGGCTACGACGGCCCAGTCTACTGCTCGGAGCCTACCGGAATTCTCATGACCCTGTTACAGTTGGACTTCCTAGACGTATACAACAAAGAGGGCATGTATGCGCCATACGATCAGAAGGATGTCCGCGAAACCGTAATGCATACGATCCCGCTGAAGTACGGCGTGGTCACCGATGTGGCGCCCGACATCAAGTTGACCCTCCACAACGCAGGCCACATACTTGGCTCCTCAATCATTCACCTCCACATTGGCGAAGGATACCACAACATCGTCTACACTAGTGACTTCAAGTTCGGCCGGACGATGTTGCTGGAGCCTGCGTCGTGTGTTTTCCCACGAGCGGAAACGCTCGTGATAGAGAGCACCTATGGTGGACAAGAAGACGTGATGCCTGAAAGGATGAACGTGGAAGGCCGACTTGCGAGCATCGTGAACGAGACAGCCGAGAAAGGAGGCAAGGTCTTGATTCCGGTTCCCGCCGTGGGACGCGCTCAAGAGATCATGCTTGTTCTCGATAGCTACATGAAGAACGGAGTCATCAAAGAGATGCCGATCTATATCGAAGGCATGATCTCCGAAGCTACGGCAATTCACACGGCCTTCCCCGAGTATCTGGTGAGAGAGCTGCGCGACCAGATGCTCCACAAGGACATCAATCCGTTCCAATCAGACTATTTCACAGTAGTCAATCACCCCGGCGATCGGGAGCAGATAGTCGCTGGGCAGCCAGCAATAATCATGGCAACATCAGGCATGCTGGAAGGCGGACCAGCGATCGACTACTTCAAGCAATTGGCGTCAGATCCGAAGAATGTTCTTCTTTTCGTCAGCTATCAGATCGAGGGGACGCTGGGCAGCAGGCTCAAGAACGGAGTCAAGGAAGTGTCGATGATGGGACGGAACGGAAAGATCGAAGCAATCAAAGTCGAACTTGGAATTGACAGCGTAGAAGGATTCTCTGGCCACTCAGACAGGAACCAGCTACTCGCATTTCTTCGAAGAATCTCGCCCAAACCCTCCAAGATCATCGTAGGGCACGGCGAGCGACACAAAGTGGACAGCTTCGCTCACGTGGTCTCTCGGATGTTCAAGGTCAAGACGATCGCGCCCGACCTAGTCGAGACGATCAAGCTGAAGTAGACTGCGTCAGATCACTCAAGTTGGCTCCCCGCGCTAACGGCTGCGTCCTTCGCTAGCTGACGGAGAAACTTTCTCCTGACTCTTACCTCGCCAAATCCTGATCCCGGGCGGAGTGAGTACGACTCGTTCTTCTCCGAGCCTTGCGATGTCGCCGCCTTCACGTTTGACGAAGTTTGAGAGTTGGCTTATGGCGACCTTTGTCTCCTCGACGCTCCTCTTCGCGATCGGGGTGATCTTGACTATCAAGACGTTGCCAGCGGACAAGACGCGTTCAATCGAGTCGAGATCCTTCAAATGACTCAGCGGCATAGCTCGAACATATGGTGAGTCTACGGCGCCATCGGTTCCCTGTTTGATCATTGGAGAACACCGAGAGCCAGCAAGTTCAGGTAGTAGCGCCAAGAGCAGAAGTTTAAACCTTCGGGGTCTCACCTAGTTTCTGCCAGAAACGTGTGCAACCCCGCGTACATGTGCCGCGACCGCGGTCGGCCAAATGAACTAGAATTTGACACAAACTGAACTATCTTGACTTCAGGGCTTCCCAGAAGCAATCCCCAACATAGTGTACGTTCTGAGCCGCCTTTCCCTTTCGCATTGCACGGATTGATTCGGACGAAGCTTCCGCAACGCAGATTCCGATCGGCTTGCCAAACTTGATGTCCTTGACCAAGAGTACGGCGCCTTTCTCGAATTCACCGTGTATTTCCCTTATTCCCGGCCTCATGATGTCGGCTCCGTTGCAGATGTGCGGGATCGCTCCCATGTCAACCACAATCCACGGAAGAGTCTTCAACGCTTCCTCGTTCACGAGGCTCGGAAAAAGCCTGCTGCCTTTCGAGACCGCGAACGGTTTCTCGTTCATCAGGAACAATCTCCCATCATCGACGAGGATCTCTTCGAAGACCTCCTTGCTTTGAAGGGAAACCGTGAATCCTGGAACTCTTTGCTTGAATTCAGGAAGTAGTAGCTTTGCCTCGCTGGACTTCAGCGTTCTCCTCTTCGAGGTTGTCTTCTCCCGTTGTTGCGCCTTCGCGTGCGCAACCGTTTTGAACTCTCGAAAGTCTCCTGTTTGACACTGCATGAGAAACCCTAACCCTTAAATTGTGAGGGTTCGTCGTTAGAGCGGAACTTCCGAGGAAAACCAAACAATGTCTTCTGATGTCGCCTCGAAGATCTTCGAGGAGAGCCTGGGCAAGGTCGTCTTGGTCGAGCTGAAAGGCGGCCGCACCGTCAGGGGAAGACTCTACAGTTATGATCAGCATATGAACCTGGTCCTCGAAGACGCTGACGACATCACGAATCCAGACAATGCCAAGAAGATTGGAACGATCATTGTTAGAGGCGACAACGTCGTGCTCGTGAGCCCGCCTCCGAGCCGCTAGCTCTCAAGCTTTGAGGCATACAGCTCCAAAAGCGACCCAAGCGACGCCCCATGAATGTGCATCCAACTCGATGGCAACGCACCGTCGTCTCAGGGACTGTGAAAGGTTGACATAAATACTCCTTCGTTTTGCTGATGCGAGTGAGAGACATTGGGAAAGGGCACACCCTCCTTTGGGCCAAAGAGCCGATCGAAGACTCATATCAGATGCCGTCGGTGCGGGCGTCATTCGTATCATATCAGAAAGAAGAAGTGCGCGGCCTGCGGTTTCGGAGTGTCAGCAAAGATTCGGCGCTATTCTTGGCAGAACAAGAACGTAAACCGGATCAGACTCGTGTGAGGAGCACACGCTAAGTCCCGATGGCCTTGCTCTGATCCTCGAAGAATCTTTATCTCCCCTACTCCCATTCACCCCCATCATGGGCCGGTCGTCTAGTCTGGTTAGGATACCTGCCTGACA
>CAZUTN010000073.1:1471-5546 GCA_964623365.1 uncultured Candidatus Bathyarchaeia archaeon | reverse complement strand
CAACATATACAGACACGCACACATCAGAAACGGCGACGTGAAATCCGCGTTTGAGAAATGCGCGGTCGTCGTCGAAAACACGTACCGCACCAGCCGCCAGATGCACATGTTCCTCGAAACCGAGGCCGGCGTCGGACTCCTCGACGAGAACGGAAACCTTGTCCTCTACGCTGGCGGACAGTCACCATACCGCGACCAGCTTCAGGTGGCAAGGGCCGTTGGAATCCCGCGCGAAAAAATCAGAGTCATCTCGTCGATCGTCGGGGGAGCATTCGGCGGCAAAGACGAGGTCACAGTTCAGATTCATCTTGCGCTATTGGCCATGAAAACGAAGCGCCCCGTCAAGATGGTGCTCTCCCGAGAAGAATCCGGCATCTCTGGACTGAAACGGCATCCAATGATCATCACAGCTCGAACAGGCGCTCTGTCCGACGGGAAGTTGCTCGCAAACCAAGTCAGAATCGTGTCCGACACGGGCGCGTACGCGTCTCTTGGCGGAACAATCCTTGATGTCGCCATGGAGAGCTGCTGCGGACCCTACACCATTCCCAACATTGATGTCGAAGCTTACTGCGTGTACACAAACAACGGCTTCTCCGGCGCGTTTCGGGGATTCGGCGCGCCACAGGCAATCTTCGCCATGGAATCTCAGATCGATATGATCGCCGAGAAGCTCAAGATCGACAAGGTCGAGATCAGGAAACAAAACGCGGTTCGAGAAGGAGAAGTCAGCACCTTCGGCGTCAAGATCCCGGGAAGCATAGGAATCCACGAAACTCTCGATGTCGCGTCAAAGTCGGATCTTTGGCTAAACAAGGACGCCCACAAAGCACGGCGATCGCAGCCTCGGTGCAAGAGAGGAGTCGGAATCGCATGTGCCATGAAGGGCTTCACATTCGGCGCGCTCCCGGACTTCGGAGCAGCCTCGATCACACTGAACGAAGACGGAACCTTCGCCGTCGGTGTGGGCTGTCCCGACATGGGGCAGGGCAACGTAACAGCGTACGCCCAGATCGCTGCTGAGGAACTACGCTGCCGGCTTGAAGATGTGAAGGTGGATTCTGCGGACACAGGGCTCGCGCCTGACACTGGAAGCTCATCCGCGTCCAGATCCGTCTACGTCGGCGGGAACGCAGTCATCAGAGCGGCGGACAAGATGCGGGCGCTCCTGATCTCGTACGCGGCTCGGGTGCTCGGCGAGCCTGAGAGCAGACTCGAATGCCACGACGGCGCAGTCATGGTCAAGAGTGATTTGAAGCGCAGAGCCACGTACGCCTCTCTTGCCAAAGACGCTCGCTCCAAAGGCGACACAGTACGAGTTGAGGCTGGCTTCGAGGTGCCAAGATTTGACCGGCCTCTCGAAGGAAGCGTCGAGATTCCACACTGGGCGTTCATGTACGCAACTGCGGCGGCGCTGGTTGAAGTTGACACGTTGACCGGAAGGACGAAGGTTCTGCGATTCCTGATCGCCCCCGACTCGGGCACGATGATCAACCCTCAGAACTTCAGAGGACAGTGCGAGGGGTCGGTCGTTCAGGGTCTGGGGTACGCGTTGACTGAGGACGCAATCATCGAGGACGGACGCCTCAAGACTCCCAATTTCACGACGTATCTGATTCCAACGATCATGGACGCCCCGGATATCGAAGTCATCCCTGTAGAGACCTTCGAGAAGACCGGCCCCTTCGGAGCGAAGGGAGTAGGTGAAATCGCATTGGTTCCAGTAGCGGCTGCGATCTCAAGCGCCATCTACGACGCTACTGGAGTCCGATCATTCACTCTACCGATTACGCCTGAGCGCTTGTTCAACGCTCTTCAAGCCCAGAAGAACGAGCTGAGATCATAGTGGCGTCAGTGACGGTTCGGCTCTTTCACGAACTCAGAACCGCCGCAGGAGCTGGCGAGATCACGGCCACCGCAGACAACGTCGGTGAACTGCTTCGTACCGTAGCTGAGAGATGCGGCGAGATGACAAAGAACGTGTTATTTGATCGCGAGGGCCGCGTTCGAGAATACGCTTTCGTTTACATCAACAACGTCCTGCAGAAACCACTTGATATGTCAGCTCCGCTGAGAGACGGCGACATCGTACTGATCATTCCACCAGTCAGCGGGGGATGACGGATCCCTAGATTCAACGTCTACGTTCCAGATAGCCTCGACGACGCACTCAGGTATCTCGAAGAGAACTCAACCGACACAGTTCCCGTAGCCGGCGCAACAGACCTTCTACCACGCATCAATAGGAAACAAGCGTCCGTCAAGAACCTAGTGGATCTCTCAGGACTATCTGAGCTGAGATACATCAAGCGTGAAGACGCCAGGGTCACCATCGGCGCACTGACAACGATCGCCGACTTGGAGAGACAAAGGAACGATTCAGTTTGGAGCGAATTCCTGAGCAATGTCGCGAGGAAGTTCGGGTCGCCAAACATCAGAAACATCGCCACCGTCGGCGGAAACATTTGTGCGGCGTCTTCCTCGGAGGACCTGATTCCGGTCTTCCTGGTGCTCGATGCAAAGGTGAGAACCGTTCGCAGGGGCAGCGGGCGCGAAATGCCTCTGCAAGAGTTCCTGGTTGCAAAGCGGAAGACCGCTCTACATGCCGACGAGATACTCGCTGAGGTTTCGTTCTCTGAGCCCAACGATCGAGCCGCATGCGCGTTTCAGAAGCTCGGAATGCGAAAATCCTTGATCATCGCCGTCGTGTCTGTTGCTGTGTTTCTCCAAGCAGACGCAACGCGCTCCACAATCGACTGTGCAAGAATTGCCCTGAACCGCCTCACCGGCAAGATCCCGGAAAGAGCCGAGCGTGTGGAAAGAGAGCTTCTCGGCCAGAAACTGAACGAGCAGACGATCAAGACCGCCGCAGAGCTGCTCGGAAATGAGCTGGCGTTGACATCCGACTCTCGAGCCTCGGCAGAGTACAGATGCGAGGCAGCGAAGGTGCTGCTTCGCCGCGCCCTCGTAGAATGCCAAGAGAGAATTCTCGGGAAGCGATAATGATTGGCTGAGCATCTCGTCAAACTCAACGTGAACGGCAAAGATCATGCGCTCGCCGTAGAATCCACAGACAGACTCATCGACGTGTTGAGAGACCGGCTGAACCTGAAGGGGGTGAAGGAAAGCTGCGGAACCGGAGACTGCGGCACGTGCACGGTCATCATGGACGGTCGCCTCGTCAACTCCTGCCTCGTGCTTGCAGTCCAAGCAAGAGACAAGAAGATCATCACAATCGAAGGCGTGGGCACCCGTGAAAGACTCCACCCAGTCCAGAAGACGATCATGAAGTACAACGCGGTGCAGTGCGGCTTCTGCATTCCCGCTGTGGTCCTAGCGGGGAAGAACTTGCTCGATCATAACCCGAATCCATCCAAGGAGGACATCAAAGAAGCGATCAGCGGAATCCTCTGCCGCTGCACAGGATACTACAAGCTCGTCGAAGCCATCCAAGAGGCGGGCAAAGAGATGTCGGAGGCCAAAGTTTGAGGGAAACTACGCTCGTTCAGAAGCTTCGCGAGGCCGAAGGCTTCGCCCTGATTGGCAAGAGCCTTCAGCGGCTCGACGGGTTGGAGAAGGTACTGGGTCTCCCGCTCTACACGTCGGATATCGTGCCGAAGGACGCGCTCAAGCTGAAGGTGGTCAGGGCAACCGTCCCCCATGCCCTAGTCAAACGAATCGACATAGAACCCGCAAAGCGGACGCTCGGCGTCGCTGCCGCCCTGACCGCGCAGGACATCCCGGGCATCAACGAGGCATATGCGCTACTGCCGGACCGGCCTCTGCTGGCAAGCACGAAGGTGAGATGCTACGGCGAGGCAATAGCCGTGGTTGCTGCTGTAGATCTCCAAACGGCCGAGGAAGCGGCAGAGAAGGTTTCCGTGGAGTACGAGTCCCTGCCCGTCGTGACCTCTCCGGTTGAGGCTATGAAGCCGGATTCCGTTCGCGTCCACGACGGCGGAAACGTCGCAAAGTACCTCAAAGTCAGAAAGGGTGACGTGAAAGAAGGATTCCGACAGGCTGACGTGATAGTCGAGCACACATACAACACGCAGTTCCAAGATCCGACTCCTCT
>CAZUTN010000073.1:0-1371 GCA_964623365.1 uncultured Candidatus Bathyarchaeia archaeon | reverse complement strand
TGGTCACGCTGAAGACCGGCGCAAAGAGCGATGGGCGTCTGACCGCGTCGGAGGCGCTGGTCGTTTCGGACACTGGGGCGTACGCCTCACTCGGGCCCTTGGTCATCATCCGAGCGTGTTTCCACGCAACAGGACCATACGTGATCCCGCACGTGAAGACTGACGCGTACTGCATGTACACGAACAACACGATGGCGGGCTCCTTCAGAGGATTCGGAAGCCCACAAGTCCATTTCGCTGCCGAATGCCAGATGGATGAACTGGCGAAGAAGCTTGACATAGACCCGCTCGATCTCAGAATGAAGAACATACTGAGACCGGGAACGCTTACGGCCACCAGTCAGCTCGTAGACGAAGCATGCGGACTTGAGGAATGCACAAGACGGGCAACGGAAGCAGTCAATTGGCTTGGAAAGCGGCTAGAGTTCGCTCGTGACAGAGGCACGTTCCGGCGCGGAATCGGCATCGCTCTGATGTACCACGGAAACAGTCTCGGACCAGAAGGCAACGACTATGCCTACGTACACATGCTCATCAAGCCCGACGCGAGAGTAGTTGTGAGGACTGCCCTAACCGAGTACGGGACAGGCGCAACCTCAGGGCTCGCTCAAGTGGCCGCTGAGACGCTTGGCCTCCCGATTGATCTATTCGAGCTCGACAGGCCAGACACGGCCTCATGCCAAGAGACAGGTCCGACAGTTGCGTCCCGCGTGATCGTGATAGGAGGAAGAGCAACGCAACTTGCCGCTCAGAAACTGAAAGAGAAGATACTGACGGTCGGAGCCGAGCTCCTCCGCTCCGAGCCGTCAAAGCTGACGATCAAGGATGGGCTCGTGCGTCAGACAGATGACGCGCGAAGAGTTGTCACGTTCCAGAGGGTCGTCGAGGAATGCTACAAGAGACGTGTCAGCCTGACCGAGACGGGCTACTACATTGCTCCGAAATGTGACTTCAAGCCGGAAGACAGCCAGGGAACGACGTATCAGCAGTACACGTACGGCGCCGTCGTAGCCGAGGTCCAAGTCGACATGGAACTGGGATCTGTCAAACCGCTCAGGATCACCGCGGCTTACGATGTTGGAAGAGCGATCAATCCGGTCTCGCTTGAAGGACAGATCGAGGGCGGAACCATCCAAGCCCTAGGGTACGGTTTGATGGAACAGCTGATTCACGTGGACGGGATGGTTGCGAACCCAACGCTCGGCGACTACTACATTCCGACGTCGCTTGACATACCAGAAATCCAGATGATCACCGTCGAATATCCGGGAGCGGTTGGGCCGTTCGGCGCAAAGTCCATGGGAGAACCGCCAGTGGATTTGCCGGCGGCAGCCCTCGCGAACGCTGTTGCACACGCAACCGGGGCAAGAG
>CAZUTN010000072.1:0-5660 GCA_964623365.1 uncultured Candidatus Bathyarchaeia archaeon | reverse complement strand
GGATCTCTGCCGCGAATGCAGAGGTCTCTCGAGACGGACGCAACAATCGGCTCTATGAGCCACTTGTCCTTGGAAAGGATGCGTGCAGCTCTTGATGCTGCGGCGCTTCCCTGAGCTACGCTGAATGGTATGTCCTTCGGTCCTTGGGCGGAGCCGCAGATGAAGATTCCACTTGTTGAGGTGTCTATGGGTTTGAGCTTTGGATGAGCTTCCAAGAGGAAGCCTGAACCGTCCGTCGTGATATTTAGAGTCCTAGTGAGTTTGTCCGTTCCAACGCGGGGCACTGCTGACTGTGACAGCACAACGAGGTCGGCTTCGAGGCTCATCGCCTTTCCTGTCAACTGGTTCTCAGAACACACGACAAGGTTGCCTGTATTGGGATCCTCTGAGACTTCGGCGGGCTTGCCGCGTATGAACTTCACTCCGAGCTCGCGTGCTCTGCGGTAGAACTCTTCGTACCCCTTGAAGGTCGTGCGCATGTCAATATAGAAGATAGTAATCTCAAGGTCCGGGTAGTGATCTTTCAGGAGGATTGCGTTCTTGATCGTGTACATGCAGCAGAAGCCCGAGCAATACCCTCTCCATCGTTCGTCTCTGGACCCGACGCATTGAATGAACGCCACACGTTTCGGCGTCTTCCCATCTGACGGACGAATCACTTTTCCGCCGGTCGGGCCTGCGGCGTTGATCATCCTCTCGAGCTCAAGACAGGTCATTACGTTCGGATACTCGCCGTACCCGTACTCGCGAATCGCCGATGCGTCCAAGAGGTCATAGCCCGTCGCCACTATGATCGTGCCAACCTTGAATTCAATGATGTCCGGGCGTGCGTCGTAGTTGATGGCTTGGGCTCCGGATTCGTCGCATGCCTCCTTACATTTTGAGCAAGCGAGAGGAACTAGACCGAGGCAGTTCTTGTCGTCGAGAACATATGAGGCTGGCACGGCTTGAGGGAAGGGCGTGTATATGGCCTTACGCCACCCCAGCCCAGCTTCGAACTCGTTAGGCACTTCGACCGGACATACCTTGGCGCATTCGCCGCAAGCGTTGCACTTGCTGGGGTCAACGTACTGTGGTCTGCGAATGACTGTGACTCTGAAGTTTCCCACATAGCCATCTACACGTTCAACCTCTGAGTACGCAAGAAGCTTGACGGTTGGCCGACGTGAGACATCGACCATCAGCGGGCCTAGAATGCAAATTGAACAGTCCAATGTTGGAAAGGTCTTGTCCAGTTGCGCCATTCTTCCGCCGATGCTCGGCTCTCTCTCAACTAGGTAGACTTCGAATCCCATGTCCGAGAGATCGAGCGCAGCCTGAATCCCGGAGACACCACCTCCTATCACCAGTGCGCGCCTTTCCACGTCGACTTCTATCTCCTGAAGGGGCATGAGGTGGCGCGCTTTCGCGACAGCCGAAGCGATCAGATCTTTCGCTTTCTCGTTGGCAAGATCTTTCGCGTGAGGGTGACACCAAGAACAATGCTCGCGTATGTTAGCCATTTCAAGAAGGTACGGGTTCAGTCCTGCTTCGGAAACGCACTTCCTGAAGGTCGGCTCATGCATGCGTGGTGAACATGCAGCAACTACAACTCTGTTGAGCCCAAGCTCCTTTATGTCCTTCTTTATGAGGGCCTGTCCAGGATCGGCGCACATGTACCTGTAATCTCTAGCCACGTGCACGTTTGGAAGGCTCGACGAGCACTTTGCGAGGTCTTCGCAGTCAAGTGCCCCGGCTATGTTGAGGCCGCAATGGCAAACGTAAACGCCAATCTTGGAAGGACCTGTGCCTTTCTCCAAGCCTCAATCGCATCCGCTGAGTTGTACCTCTCCTATCACGTTTTTCACGCGGTGACCGTCTGTTCCTGAAGTAGCTTACGGGCAAACTCGTAGCCGCTCTTGAAAGCATTGAGATTCAACTCCTCTGTGCCTCGCGGCGTATACTTCGAAATCGCTTTCTCGACAGCCGCCGTATCGATCATGCTAGTGAGGCCGACTATGGTGCCAACCATCACCATATTCGCTACTATTCGCTTGCCGAGACGTTCAGCGATGCGTGTAGCAGGCACTCGGTAGATTCTCGCAATGTGGTTCGACCGGTCCTCTTGGACCATGTCAGGATCAATGACAACAATCGTGTTCCCATTCAGGTCAGCAACGTTCTTCCGGTAGGCTTCCTGAGACATCACCGCAACTAGGTTTGGCTTCCTGACCTTCGGATAATCTATCTTCCCGTCGGAGACTATGACATCGACCTTGGAGGCTCCTCCTCTGGATTCAGGGCCGTAGGATTGAGCTAGGGTCACATTCTTGCCGGCGAATACTGAAGCGGATCTCCCGATCATCACGCCAGCCGTGACGATTCCTTGACCTCCCAGACCGGCAATCCTGATCTCATAGCGTGACATTGGTGAGCTTTCCCTCGTCGTCAAGCTTTGACTGAACGACTTGTGCGCTCTTCTTGAGCAACTCGCTGAACTCGGTTTTCTCAGTATCAACGAACTCTCCCACAACGATCTTGTCGGGCTGAACGACCGCATCTATCGGATCGATGAAGGATCGCACAATGCTGACTTCTCTCAGCCATTTCATGCCCTGAATCGGATCCGGAATCTTGTTCCTTCGTCCGTATTCCTCAGGGCACGTGGTTATGACTTCGATGAAGCTGAAGCCCTTCTTGTTGATGGCTTTCTTTATGGATTCCCTGATTCGCTTGACATGAATGGACGTCCATCGCGCGACATAGATTGCCCCCGAAGCCGCGGCAAGATGAACCAGGTTGAACGGGTGCTCAATGTTGCCGTATCGAGTTGTGGTTGTGTACGCGTCGATGGGTGTGGTCGGACCGGACTGACCTCCAGTCATACCATAGTTGAAGTTGTTGGAACAGATCACGGTGACATCGATGTTTCTTCGAGCGGCGTGGATGAAGTGGTTCCCGCCTATCGCGAATAGGTCACCGTCTCCGCTGATGACCACAGGCTTCAAGTCGGGTCTGACAGCCTTGACTCCTACAGCGAAGGCCAAGGCTCGACCGTGGGTCGTGTGGAACGAATCCGTGTTCGTGTAACCTGAGATCCTGCCTATGCAACCGATCCCGGATATGACCACGACCTTATCTGTGTCGTACTTGAGTTCTTCGAGCGCTCTCAGGAACTCGCCGAGTATGATCCCGTCTCCGCATCCATTGCACCATATGTGAGGGATCATTCCCTTTCTGGTGTGATCTTCTAGTGGGTGTTGGACTGCAGACATCCTGTGTCACTCTCATGTTCTAACTACGCGCGTGAGCGAGGATTTCCTCCGGGGTGTGGAGTGCGTCGCCGAGCCTTGGAATAGACTTCACTTTCCGGCGGCCTGCGCTTCTCTCCACTTCGCGGACCATCTGCCCGTAATTCATCTCAGGCACTAGGATCTTGTCGACTTGAGCGGCTGCCTGCTCGACCATGTCCTCGGGAAACGGCCAGAGCGTGATCAATCTCAGGAGTCCGATCTTGATTCCCTTCTCGCGTCCCTCGACTGTGGCTGAAAGCGCTGACCTTGCGACGCTGCCGTACGCGATGATGCATACGTCCGCGTCATCTAGGAAGATTCGTTCGACTTTCGCTATGTTCTTGGTATTTCTGCGGATCTTGTCGCAGAGTCTTTGAACAAGTTCGGCATGACTCTCTGGGCTGTCAGTTCTTGGATGTCCGGTCTCGTCATGCGTCAGTCCGGTAGCGTAGAACCTATACCCCTCACCGAAAGTGGCCATCTCTGGTACAAGGTCTTCGCCGGCCTTGAACGGCAAGTACTTGGAGGGCGGGACGGTCGGTCGTTTTCGGTCAGCCAAATGAACGCTCTCAGGCTGCGGTATCGCGAGTCTTTCCATCAGGTGGCCGACGATCTCATCCGTCATTACAAAGACGGGGCATCTGTAGGTCTCTGAAAGGTTGAACGCCTCAACAGTGAGATCGAACATCTCTTGGACGGACGAAGGCGCGAGCGCGATCACTTCGTAATCTCCGTGTGATCCCCATTTTGCCTGCATTACGTCTTGTTGACTTGTCTTGGTTGGTTGGCCTGTGCTTGGTCCCGCGCGCATCACGTCCACCACGACGCACGGCGTCTCAGTCATGGCTGCGAGTCCTATGTTCTCCTGCATTAGACTGAAGCCTGGGCCTGAAGTGGCCGTCATGGACTTGACGCCAGCGTATGATGCGCCGATCACCGCGGCCATCGAAGCCAGCTCATCTTCCATCTGAAGGTACACGCCTCCAACCTCAGGAAGCCTCCTCGACATGTGTTCCGCAATCTCTGTGGCTGGAGTGATCGGATAACCCGCGAAGAATCTGCAGCCAGCAGCCAATGCCCCTTCAGCGCACGCTACGTCTCCAAGTGCGAAGTACGTGCCAGTCAGAACATCTCTTCTCAGCGTCTCTCACCCTTATCCACCAGGAAGATAGCGAAATCGGGGCAGATCTCTTCGCATACTCCGCATCCAACACACAAGGTGGAGTCCTTGACTCGCGGCGCATGGACTCCTCTGATGTTCAGCTTGGTGTCCTGCTCCAGAACGTCTCTGGGGCAGAACTCTACGCAGAATGAGCAGCCCTTGCATCTGTCTTCGATGACAACGATCTCCACGTCTCTGAGCTTCAGCATCTGTGGAGCGGACATTGGCCGCTTTGCGAGTCTTGATGTAGAACGCGTCTGCGTCACTGTTTCGGTCACGCGGTTACACTCCCTAGAGGCGGTTTCCTTCGACTAGTGAATGACAAATCAATCGTCGCTTTGCCCAGTGAGTATTTTTCGTATTGGCATACATATACTGCTCCCTACTACTGTACCCCTTTTACTTACGTCGCACTTGCTCGCGAGGGCGAAATACATACTTTCCATACGGTCGTCCAGATAGGTCGGCTCAACGGCCGGGACGCCCTGGTATATAGAAACGCGTCTCAGCAAGCGCGGGGAATTCGTCTACGTCAGCGAATCTTTCTCATCCAAGACGACCTGAGAGCTAGCCCGGCCAGAAGTCCTCCTGCATGTGCTAGGACTCCTCCTCCTGAGAATATGTTCAGGCCTCCGTAGAAGGCCATCCCGATGAGTCCTCGCACTCCTCCCGCTGCTGCCAGTAGCCCCCAAATAGCTCCTGAAGCACCCACGCCGATTGCGTTGCCGCCAAGCAGCAGGAACGCCATGTTGCCGACGAGCCCGCTCGTGAGGTAGGTGATCATCCAACGTGCCGGTGAGACCTGCTCTTCTAAGGCTGTTCCGAAAAGGAGTAGGAAGAACACGTTCCCTCCAAGGTGGAGTAGATTTGCGTGGAGGAACATTGAAGTGAACAGCATCCACACTGCGCCGCGCCATATCGCGGCGTTTACCTGCAACAACGGGTACACCACACTCAGGTCAGGTTCAAAGATGTCTCCCGCCAGCATCGCCGTAGTCGCGTAGATAATCACGAGAACTGCAGCCATCCATAAGGTAGGAGAACAAAGCAACCGCGAATCTGATCTGAGAGTCAAAGACTTCCCTCACAGTTGAACCCCAAATCCTCAAAGCACCATCCGTTTGAATCTAATGATCAACGGCTCTGTTAAATTGTCGGCTCACGGATGAGAAGCTTTTTGGCCTCGCGACACTCGATCCCCGGCCGGTCGTCAAAGGAGTTGTTAC
>CAZUTN010000071.1:0-5682 GCA_964623365.1 uncultured Candidatus Bathyarchaeia archaeon | reverse complement strand
AATCCTCGGGGCCCGCCGTGTCTTCGCGACTGACGTGGTTGAGTCTAGACTCGCGTGGGCCAAGAGCTTCGGTGCAGATGCAACTTTCCACGCAGCCAAGGAAGACCTAGTCAGATCGATTCTCGACGCGACTGAACGTCGGGGGGTCGACAGGGTAATAGTCGCCTCAGGTAGTATCGAGGCGATTCAGTCGTCGTTGCCTCTCGTCAGAAAAGGCGGCAAGATCCTACTATTCGGGATACCTGCAGAGCGAAGCATCTTCAATTGCGATGTGAGTGACGTCTTCATACGAGAGGTCAGCCTCATCCCCAGCTATTCGACAACCGAAAACGAGATGAAAACAGCTCTGGAAATGATGGCTGCCGGTAGGATCCAGTTGACCAAGATGATAACGCATCGATTTGGACTCGCACAGATCACCGAGGCTTTTTGCGTTGCCGAGGATGCTCGATCATCATTGAAAGTCATGGTTCAGGCCTAGAATTCGGGAGTGAGATCAGCATGATGGCAGTTCGCTTCTATGAACCACGCGTCATTCGCTTGGAACAGGTCGAGGTTCCGAAGATCAACAGAGACGAACTACTCGTCCGGAATCGCGTGGCGCTATCCTGCGGCACGGATTTGAAGATGTACCTTCGCGGTCACAGACTTGTAACTCCTCCGCTCATCATTGGACACGAATTCGCTGGAACAGTTGAGCAAGTGGGAGAAGACGTACGAGGCTTTGCGAAGGGGATGAATGTGGTCGCGGCAAATTCTGCGCCGTGTCTGTCCTGCTACTACTGCCGAATCGGCAGACCCAACCTGTGCGACCACCTGGACGAAGTCCTGGTCGGATTCTCGTCTCCCGGCGCGTACGCTGAGTATGTGCGACTACCGGGGCGAATCGTGAGGCAGAACACGTACGAAATCCCCAAAGACATCTCATTTGAAGAGGCGGCGTTCCTGGAACCCTTGGCATGTGTGGTTCACGGAGGCGAGTTGGCAGATGTCAAGACCGACGATCTGGTTTTCGTTATCGGTGCCGGGCCCATCGGTCTACTCCACATGCAGCTCGCGAAAGCACACGGCGCCAAGACCGTTGTCGTTGCCGATGCAAGCCCTGAAAGGCTGCGGAGGGCCGCAGAACTGGGCGCGGACCAGACTGTCAACTCTAGGGATCCTGTCACGCAAGTCAAGAAACTGTCGGAGAATCGCGGCGCAGATGTTACAATCGAGGCGGTCGGAAAACCCGAGACCTGGGAACTAGCCGTGCAGGCCACAAGAAAGGGTGGAACAACCGTTCTCTTCGGCGGCTGCCCCGCAGGCAGCACCGCGTCGATCGACACGGGAGCCGTACACTACGGAGAACTTACGCTTAGGGGCGTCTTCCATCACACGCCAAGGAACGTACAGGAGGCGCTGAGGCTTGTTTCCACACGCCAAGTGAACGTTGCGCCTCTCATCACTCACCGGATGAGGCTTTCCGAGGTCGAGGCAGCGCTGCAATTGATGAAGAACGGCATGGCCATCAAAGTGGCGCTCACGCCCTAGGCGGGCGACGGCGACCGGATCAATCCAGCTTCGTCGGATCTTCGAGTAGTTCCTTGACCCGTTGCAGGAACCGCGCCGCAGGGACGCCATCAACTATCCTGTGATCGAATACCAGTGAGAGGGTCGTCATCGACGTCACGCGCACTTCCTTTCCGATAGCCACGGGCTTCTCTGAAATCCGTCCGAAACCTAGGATTGCGCATTGAGGGGGATTGATGACAGGCGCAAAAAGATCGACACCGTATCCGCCCAGGTTTGTGACCGTGAAGGTTCCGCCCGTGAGATCTAAGATCGACAGTCTGTTGTGCATAGCTCGGTCGGTGAGATCTCGAATCTCACGGGAGATGTCAAGCACAGATTTCTTGCCGGTCTTTGGCATGACGGGAGCAACAAGGCCATCGGGTGTGTCGATCGCTACCGCGACGTTGATGTCACCATACACGCGGAGTTCATCCCCCTCAAGGGACGAGTTGAGTAACGCATGGTCTTCCAACGCTTTGGCGGCGGCCTTCACAACATAAGCTGTGACGGAAACCTCCTCTCCCGTCCTGTTTTGAAGCTCCTTTCTGTGTTCGAGAACCGCTTCCATCCGCGTTTCCATTGTGATCGTAACAGGGACGGTGGTGCGAAAACCGTATGAGAGGCGTTCCGCAGTCGTCTTTCGCTTGCCTGAAAGTCTGATCGTCCTAGCAACTGGAACAGTTCTGATCTGGGCGGGGACGGCAACAGGCTCGGGTTGCCCTCTTGCCTGCTCTATCGCTTTCTGGATGTCTTCGCGGACTATTCTTCCTCCGGGTCCGGAGCCCTCGATCTTTGACAGGTCTATGCCCGCCTCCCTCGCCATCTTCCTCGCGACCGGAGAGGCTGGTGGTTCCTGCACCCGCGTGACTGTGATGACCGCTGGGGCTTCTTGGGCGAGGGAAAGCTTCGGAGGCTCCACCTCTGCGGTCTCAAGCGGCAAGGGCTCATTCGGTTCGCCCACGAGCGCCATCGCTTGCCCGACCTGTATGTCTGCGCCTGGTTCGAACAGGAGTTTGCGGACTATCCCTGCTCCTGGAGAGTTCACTTCGAAGGTAGTCTTTTCCCCTTCGACCCTGACAACAGGCTCCTCCTTTTCGACTCGGTCGCCCTCTTTCTTCAGCCACTCGATGATCTTGCCGGACTGCATAGCGGGATCTAGACGGGGCATTGCCACCTTGAACATCTTAGCGTCTCACCCGATCAGTTTCTTTGCTGCTATCACTATCTTCTCAGCGTTTGGCATGTATGCCTGTTCCAAGGTGGGTGAGAACGGGATGGGTGTGTTGGGCGATGCCACACGCATGATCGGCGCGTCCAAGGAGTCGAAGCCTTCCTCAACTACAGCCGCCGCTATCTCTGATCCAATTCCGCCGGATTTCACGTCGTCTGACGCCACTATCAGCCTCCCGGTCTTCTTCACAGACTCCAGTATGGTCTGTAGGTCGAGCGGTTGGATCGTTCTGGGATCTATGACCTCGACGGTGACGCCTTGTTCCTCGAGCTTGGCGGCCGCGGCGAGAGCCTCGTTGACAACCCTTGACACCGCAACTATGGTCAGGTCGTCTCCCTTTCTCTTCACGTCGCATTGACCGAGAGGTGTGATGTAGTCCTCTTCCGGAACTGGCCCCTTCGTTCGGTACAGCATCCCGCTTTCTATGAACACGACTGGGTTTTCGTCTCGAATCGCGGCCTTGAGGAGGCCCTTCCCATCGTGCGGCGTCGAAGGCAGGACAACCTTCAGCCCCGGCACTTGGAAGAACCACGACGGGAAGAACTCAGAGTGCTGGGCGCCGTGTACGCGGCCCAAGCTGTACTGCGTTCTGAGAACTATCGGAACCTTCAGCTTCCCTCCGCTCATGAAGTGCATCTTCGCGGCTTGCGTTGCGATCTGGTCCAAGCAAATGGGCACGAAGTCCATGTACATGATCTCAGCCACTGGTTTGAGGCCCGCCAGTGCGGCGCCTATCGCGGCGCCCGCTATGGCCGCTTCGGAGATCGGCGTGTCCCTAACCCTCTCCGGGCCGAACTCCTTCAGTAGGCCTCGCGTAACCTTGTAGACCCCTTCGAATACTCCGATCTCCTCACCCATCAGCACCACATGCGGGTCTCTGAGCATCTCCTCGCGCAGAGCCTCACGCAAAGCGTCGGCGTACGTCAATTCCCGCAAATGTTGCTACCTCGCGTACACGTACTTTGTGAGATCTTCAAAAGGCAGGACTGGGCTCGTCTTCGCGAACGCGACAGATTCCTCGACTTCGGCTGCGACTTGCTTCTCGATCTGGTCGATGTCTGCTTGCCTTGCCAGGTTCGCTTTGAGAAGCTTCGCTTCGAAGCTGTTGATCGGATCGCGTTTGAGCCATTCCTCGACCTCTTCTTTGGGTCGGTACTCGGCCTTGTCGTACACGCCATGACCCTTCAACTTGTAAGTCATACATTCGAGTAGAGTTGGACCTTGGCCGTTTCTTGCGTTCTCGATGGCTTCTTTGGCGGCCAAGAACACAGCGACCACATCGTTTCCATCAGTGACTGTGCTCCGCATCTTGTAGGCTTCGGCGCGACTCGCGACGCTTTCAGCGGCAACCGCTTGGTCTGCCCGTGTGGACATAGCGTAGAGGTTGTTTTCGCAGACGAAGATCACTGGAAGCTTCCAGACCGAGGCGAGGTTCATTCCCTCATGGAAAGATCCGGTGTTTGAGGCTCCGTCTCCGAAGAATGTCATCACAACTTGGCGCCTTCCCGCGTGCTGGAGCGCCAATGCTACTCCTGTTGCGATCGGTATTCCGCTGCCCACGATCGCGGTGGCGTATACCGAGCCTTTTTCGGGATAGATCGCAACGTGCATTGAGCCGCCGAGCCCTTTGCAGGTCCCGGTTGCTTTTCCGAACAGTTCAGCCATTAGCAGCTTGAGCGGAACGCCCTTCGCGAGGGCGTGCCCATGACCTCTGTATGTGGTCGTGATCAAGTCATCGTCGTTAAGCGCGCCTATGGCACCAGCCGCAACGGCTTCCTGTCCCAAATAGAGGTGCGATGGCCCGATCAAGGCTCCTTCTTGGAGAAACAAACGCTCCACTCGCTCCTCAAACCTTCGGATCTCGATCATCGTTCGGAGCATCTGTAGCAATTTCTCTCGCAAGAGACCGTGCTTCGCGTAGTCGTCTGCTTCGACGGACTTGTAGGTAGTCGTGGGTCCCAACTCCAAGACTTCGCTCAGATACTTGGCGGACGCCTTAAGGTCTTTCTCAAGTCCGAATACTACGCTCCTCTGCAATTTGCTGGGAGACGATCGATGCTGGTGTGCAGTTCGACATGCTTGCGAGTGTGCTATTGTTCTCTCTTGCCAAGAGGTCGTTTTCCGGTCTCCGTGATCAACGAAACCATGCGTCATCGTGTTGCTGACTATCAGCCCTGCGATAATTTGGTATGTTTGGACAAGGAGACAGTATCTGCTCTAGACAGCGACGCTCTGCTGCCAAAACTTGCCCTCTGATTCATAGTGTAGAGCACGGCGTAGGCTGGACGAATCTTGGGTATCTGTGAAGCAGAACGCGAAGGGTTTCTCGCAGAGTTCGTGCTCTACCAGTAACCGAAGACCGGCGCTGGGTACCACTGCATCGGATACACGCGCGGGGCCATTACGGGGTAGTACGGTTGGTAGTAGTATGGGTGAAAGTACGGCGACCAGTACGGATAGTAGTACCAAGGCAGCTCGGCCGCTGCGCCGGCTAGGCCGCCCACAGCCGCGCCGGCTATACCTCCGAGCGCCGCTCCAGTGAGACCTCCAAGGGCCCATCCGCCGAGTCCACCGAGGGCCGCGCCTCCAAGTGCTCCTAGAGCTATGAGTGCCATCGGAATCACGTTTCTAGACCGACGCCATTCGGTATTCTAAACCATTCGGTCCACGCACGTAGATCTGATGCAATCTCCTCATTCGACATACGCGAGATTAGACACTGGCAGAACAATTATGAGGCTAGGAGAAGGAATTCGGAAAGAACCCTGCCCAATGGATCTTGCTTAGTATCCGTGATAGTCTTTGAAGCTGAAGGATTTCGTCGCGGTCTACGGGCAACCCTACTCGAGCATGTTGGGCATCAATCTGAAGCCCAAGAGGAATGAGGAGATTGTCAA
>CAZUTN010000070.1:0-5743 GCA_964623365.1 uncultured Candidatus Bathyarchaeia archaeon | reverse complement strand
GCGCTTCTTGTGCCAAGCACATTTGACGCGGCAGCAACAGTGACGACCTTCGTGTTGGCGTCCACCAGACTCCTAAGATGATCCAAGTCGAGCGTTCCCTCGGCCTTGTTTAGGCGCGCAAACTTGACCTCGCGGACTACGCCCCTTCTCTCCAGCTCGACCCATGGACTAACATTTGCGTAGTGCTCGTAGTCCGTTGCCACAACGTTCTCCCGTCCGGAGAACTCTTTTTCCATCGCATAGCTGAGGCTGAAGAGTAGACTCGTAGTCGACTCTCCAGATACGATCGTCTCATGAGAAGGAGCATTCAACAGATCCGCAACGCCCTTCCTACCTTCAAGTATCGTCGCTTCGGCATCTTTGGATTCGCGAAACATTGCCCCGACGTTGGCGCTGCAATCAAGACGCGCTCTAGCTTCAGCTCTGGCCGCTCTTCCCGCGACAAGCGACCCTGTACCATTGTCCATGAATGCTCTCTTTCGGCCGCTGGCGTCAGATGAAGCCCTAGGGAATTCAGCCCGGATTTTCTCCAAGAAAGAGTCGTCGAATATCATGTCTTTTCAGATATCGTACTCTTCCGTGTTCTTGTTGCATTTATGCTTGACGACGTTCAGAGAATGTGTGCGATGACTTCTAATCGTGCGTGTGTCTTTCTCCCCGCACGGTTTGTATCTGATCATTGTGATGATTGAAGGGGATCTTATGCTAGGATTTCGTGGAAATGATTGCTGGGCATTGGTTCCGATGCGATGTTGAGCATTTTCGCTCGATTGTCGGCGCAAAGCGAACCTACGGCGCCTGAAAAGAGCGTGTTCGTCCCAGCTCAAAGAAGAAGAACGTTGACGAGAGGAAAGAAAAAGAAAGAGAAAAAAGAGAAATGGAATGGCGACGCGTTAGGTCGCCGTCAAGTAGATCGTGCTGTAGTCGAGCCCTACTCCCGATGAGAGTATGACGTTGTTGTATATGCCGTGGACGTTTGACCTGAAGACGTAGTAGCCCTTGAATTGGCCAAGCCATGCATACGGCGCATCATCGTACATGATCTTTGTGATCTCGTTGTACATGGTGACTCGTTTGTTCGCATCTGTCTCGTATGGGGCCTTCTCGTAGAGTTCCGTCACCCTCGGGTTGCTGTAGTAGGCCGGGTTCCAGCCGACCGGCGGAAACTCGGGGTTGGCGAACGGGATGACGAAGTCGTCGGGCGATATGTAGTCAGCGTACCATTCAGTCCAACCCATCTCGGGAACATCCTGAGGCCCCGAGAGGCACTTGTCTATGTACGTCGAGAAGGATACGCCAAGCAGGTTGACCGTTATCCCAATGGTCGCCAGATCCTGCTGTATTTCTTGAGCGATCAAGGCCACGGATGCGTCGCGTGAATAGTAGAGATACGTGATCTGAGGTAAGCCTTGTCCTTCAGGGTAGCCCGCTTGGGCCAGCAATTGTTTTGCAAGCTCTGGGTCGTACTTGTACGGCTCCATGGTCTCATCATATCCTTCCATGCCGTGCGAGAACGGGCCAACGTACCGGGTGGTGAGATCCTTGTTGATTCCTGACATGATGGCGTCGTAGTTGATCGCGTGAACGACTGCTTTTCTTATCAACGTGTTGTTGAACGGAAACGTCTTCGTGTTCATGTAGACGAAGTCGATATGATACGATAGGCCGATGCTTTGAACGACTATTCCTTCGACACCTTGGACATCTGAGATGTGATTGACATCGATCACCGCTATCTGCGCGAATCCACTCTTGATGTCTAGGAGACGTGTCTGTACGCTGGTCTTGTAGTACATGATGACCTTTTCCAGTTTTGGCGGTGTTCCCCAGTACAGAGGATTCCTCGCGAGTGTGAGGTGGTCTCCCTTTATCCATTCTTGGAGAACGAATGGGCCTGTTCCAGCAGCGTTCGAGTCCATCCAGGCGTTGGTGGAATCTGCAACGACGCCGCCATGCGCCTCGACGATGTTGGGGTTTACGATGGATGCTGTCATAGTTGCCATCGCTGCAAGAAACGCCGAGTAAGGCAGAGTCAAGTGGAATTCGACGGTATACTTGTCGATAATCTTCAGGCTTTCCAGGTTGAGACACTGTGTGAGCATCCACGACGGTGGCTGGTTCATCTTCATTACGCGGTCCATCGAGTACTTGACCGCGTTTGCATCGAACTCGTCGCCGTTGCTGAACTTCACGCCTTCCCTGAGCTTGAAGGTATACAGTAACCCATCAGCGCTGGATGTCCATGACGTGGCGAGCACGCCGACGAACTTCGTCGGGTCTGTCTTGTCGTAGGTAACCAGAGGCTCATATACGTTGGCGATCACTTCCCAGCCAGCGTACTCGTAGTCGAAGGCGGGGTCGACGCTTTGCAGCTCATTTGCCTTGTCGACCACGAGAGTGGTTGGCCCAGGCACTGTTCCTGCAGCGGTTGTCGTTGTGGTTGGCGACGGAGGCATGTTGACGACAAGATAGCCTCCTACAGCAGCTACCACTATTACGACAATAACCGCTATGACCGCAGTCGTTCTTGAGATAGCCCTTGTGGAGAATCTTCTGGACGTTTGCATTCTACAATCAACTCTTCCTCATTTTCAAACCAGAGTATCTGGGTGCATGGATGAGGGTGCCAAGTTGTATTAAGAATTTGGCCAAGTTGTGGTCAGTCTTGGGTCTGTTCGGATGATTGGAGGGCCGTGAGGTCGACCCACCGGAGAACGCTGAAACGCTGGTTTGCCTCATGGAAAACATATAGAGCGGACACAGGACGATATGTCGCTTTCAGCCTACGCGTGAGGGCCGCTCATGGGACTGTTGAGGTTCTGTCTGAAGAGGCTGGCGCTGCTCATTCCAGTTCTTATCGGCGTTACTGTGTTGACTTTCCTGATCGCGAGAGTTGTCGTCCCCAATCCTGCCAGAGCTTGGGCTGGACTCAAAGCTAGCCAGGCGACGGTCGAGGCCATTGCGGCACGGTACCACCTCAACGATCCCCTGTACGTCCAGTACTTTTACTACGTCAGAGATCTTCTGTCAGGAGATTGGGGTACGTCTCCAGTCACCGGGCAGCCTGTTCTTGAGAACCTATCCGCCTTCTTTCCTGCAACATTGGAACTCGCATTAGTGGCGATAGTCATCGCCGCAGTTCTCGGGATACCTCTAGGCGTCTA
The DNA here is from genome assembly GCA_964623365.1 of uncultured Candidatus Bathyarchaeia archaeon. Lineage (GTDB taxonomy): Archaea > Thermoproteota > Bathyarchaeia > 40CM-2-53-6 > 40CM-2-53-6 > CAVPLU01. The sequence goes on along the minus strand of CAZUTN010000070.1, from coordinate 2,579 downwards.
CGCAGCCGTCAAGCAGGATAGGCCTGCAGATCATGCGGTTCGATTGTTCTCTCTTGGGGCATACTGTCTTCCCCCCTTTCTGATGGCTCTTGTGATGCAGCTCGTCGTCTTCTACTGGCTTAGGCTCTTGCCTTCTGGTGGCAGACTCTCGCCTTTCATTCAGGCGCCGCCGCGCATCACGGGGCTTCTCATCTTGGATAGCATCTTGACTGGCAATGTTCAGAGCTTGGCAAGCAGCCTTGTTCACATATTCCTCCCCGCCTCCGCGCTGGCGCTGCTCACGTTCGGTCTTATCACCAGAATGATGCGTTCCAGTATGCTCGAGGTCCTGAGGCAAGACTACGTGCGTACTGCTCGGGCCAAAGGGCTGAGCGAGCGAGTTGTGGTTTTCAAGCACGCGCTACGCAACGGACTCATCTCAATCGTCACCGTGCTTGCGCTCCTTTTCGCTTGGATGCTCTCCGGGGCAATTGTGATCGAGTACATATTCAACTGGCCAGGAATCGGGCGGTACGCGGTTCAATCTATCCTTGCCCTCGATCTACCTGCCGTGATGGGTACCACGCTCGTCTTCACGCTAGTGGTCGTTCTGGTCAATCTTGTGGCGGACATAGCGTATGCCGCGTTGGACCCAAGGATCAGGCTGGATTGATGAGTAATGAGTCTCTTTGACAGAAGCGAGCTGAAGCTGACCGGAAGCTACCTGCTCAGAAACAAGCTCTCACTTGCAGGCGGAGTAGTCGCAGCTGCCTATCTTGGCCTAGTGGTTGCCGTGCTACTGGCGGGTGATCTTCTGCTTCCTTACGACCCATACGTGCAGAACTTCGCGGAGGCACTGAGGCCGCCAAGTGCCGCTCACTTGTTTGGAACCGACGACTTGGGTAGGGACATCTTCAGCAGAGTCATCGCGGGCGCTCCGTACGATGCTCAGATAGCCTTCGTAGTCGTGCTCGCCTCACTGGCCTTGGGCGGCAGTGTCGGCGCGTTTGCTGGCTACTTGGGCGGCAGAGTGGAGGAAGCGATGATGCGAGTAACGGACATCTTCCTCTCTTTTCCGGCGCTCGTTCTGGCGATGGCGGTGGCCATTGCTATAGGTCCGGGGCTCACAAACTCCATGATGGCGCTTCTGGTGGTGTGGTGGCCCTGGTACGCGAGGATCGCTCGTGGTGAGGCTCTCTCAATAAAGAGCAGCCAGTACATCGAAGCGGCTCACGCTGCGGGTCTCAGCGATTTTCAAGTGGTCGTGAGACATGTGCTGCCGAACACCCTGATGCCGCTCTTGGTTTACGCCACTCTCGACGTAAGTAACGTGGTTTTGACGGGATCGATTCTGAGCTTCATCGGACTCGGAGCGCAACCGCCGCAACCAGAATGGGGAAGAATGGTCTTCGACGGACAGGACTACCTCTCCGGTGCTTGGTGGATGTCCGTGATTCCAGCGACCGCCATCTTCGTAGTAGTCTTGGCTTTCAATCTGTTCGGAGACGGGCTGCGGGATGCGTTTGATCCAAGACTTCGAAGGAGGTAGACAGCCACGTCCAGTCCGATCCTGTCGATCGAAAACCTCACCCTAGATTTCAACACAGAACATGGAATCCTTCACGCTCTCAGAGGGGTGGATCTTGCCGTCGGCGAGAACGAAGTCGTTGGTCTGGTCGGCGAATCGGGCTGCGGAAAGACAGTTCTAGGGCTATCTGTGCTCGGCCTGAATCCACCTCCTTCAGCGCAAGTCTCGGAAGGAAGCCGAATATTCTTCAAGGGCCGAAACTTGGCAGAGTTGACTGCGAACGAATTCACGATGGTTCGTGGAACAGGAATCTCAATGATCTTCCAGGAACCCATGACATCGCTGAATCCAGTCTTCACGGTGGGTGAACAGATTGCTGAATCCATAGCGCTCAGGCTTCAACGTGAGCGAGCGGAAAACACCTCGCGTCCGGCCTCTGCGGCAATCGACCAAGAGGTTCTCGACGCTCTGAAACTGGTCAGGATCGCTGACCCGGAGAGGGTGGCACACAGATATCCACACGAGCTCAGCGGCGGAATGAAACAACGTTCCATGATCGCCATGGCCTTGGCGGCCAAGCCTTCCCTGCTTATCGCTGACGAGCCGACAACGGCCTTGGATGTGACAATTCAAATGCAGATACTGAGGCTCATGCGGACGTTGATGAGAGAGGTCAAGACGTCTATCCTGTTCATCACTCATGACCTTGGAGTCATAGCAGAGATAGCTGACCGAGTCGCGGTGATGTACGCCGGCCAGATTGTTGAAGAAGCGAAGGTGCAGAATCTCTTCAATGAACCACTTCATCCCTACACACAAGGACTCCTCGCTTCTCTTCCGAAGATCTCCGACCTCGACAAAGAGATAGAACAGCTGCCAGGCTCCGTGCCTGACGCGCTCAACCCCCCTGAAGGCTGCAGCTTTCATCCAAGATGCAAGCATGCTACGAGTCGATGCTCAACCGTTCCACCGAAGCTGGTTGAGGTCAAAGCTGCCCACAAGGTAGCGTGTCATCTTCATCAGGAGTGAGATGGATTGTTGCGGCCTCTGCTTTCCGTGAGAGACCTAGTCA